>URUW01000051.1 GCA_900551205.1 uncultured Collinsella sp.
TGACTGGTGCATATGAGCGCAATCTCGATGCAAAAGGTCGTCTGTCCCTGCCTGCACCCCTTCGCGAGGAGCTTGGAGAGCACGTTCGCGTGTTCAAAGCCCTGGATGTCGATGCTCTGTACGTGTTCTCTGCCGAGGCCTTCGATAAGTGGGTCGAAGGACTCTTCGCGGGTCGTGAGGGCCACGAGGGTTTTAACCCGCGCGACATCAACGACCAGAAGCTCATGAGGGCGATCAACAAGCGCACCACGTCGATGGACGTGGACAGCGCCGGTCGTATCGGTCTTTCTGAGTCTCTCCGCAAGCAGGCGAACCTCGACCGCGAGGTCACGGTTGTGGGCAACTACGACCACCTTGAGGTTTGGGATCGCGCCGCGGCCGATGAGGACGATGACGATGAGGCCCTGCTGGACCTCTTCTTCTCGTAAGGGCAAGGCACGGGTAACGGATGGAGCGTGGGATCTTGACACAAGAATATCGGCATGAACCTGTCATGCTCGGCGAAGTGCTTGAGTCGCTGCAGCTAAAGAGCGGCTCCGTCGTCTGCGACTGCACCCTTGGCGGTGCCGGCCATTCGGTAAAGATGGCCGCGCAGGTGGGGGAGACCGGCCTTTTGCTCGGCGTCGATCAGGACGACATGGCCCTCGAGGCCGCTGGCGCCCGTCTGGACCGCGAGGTTCCCGGCGTACCGCACCAGCTGCTGAAGGGCAACTTCGGCGACTTGGACGAGCTGCTTTGCTCGGCCGAGGTGCCCGGGGTCGATGGCTTCCTGTTCGATTTGGGCGTTTCGTCACCGCAACTCGATATCCCTGGCAGGGGCTTTTCGTATAACGAGGACGCCCCATTGGACATGCGGATGGATCCGGGCAATAACACCTTAAACGCAGCTGAGGTCATCAACACCTATAACGAACACGACCTCGCCCGGATTCTACGCGTCTACGGCGAAGAGAAGTTCGCCTCGCAGATCGCGCGCGAGATCGTGCGCCGCCGCGAGCAAGAACCGATCGAAACCACCGGCCAATTTGTCGAGATCATCAAGGCGGGTATCCCAGCTGCCGCTCGTCGGCATGGTGGACACCCGGCCAAGAAAAGTTTCCAGGCCATTCGCATCGAGGTCAATCACGAGCTCGATGTGCTCGAACGAGGGCTTGATGCCGCCACCAGGTGGCTCAACCCGGGCGGACGTATCTGCGTCATTTCGTATCACTCGCTCGAGGACCGTATCGTAAAGAACCACTTTAAGGAGATGAGCCAGGGGTGCACGTGTCCGCCGGAGATTCCGGTGTGCGTGTGCGGCAACGTGCCGATACTCAAGGTCATCACCCGCAAACCCCTGGTTGCCCAGCCTGATGAGGTTGAGCGCAACCCTCGGGCGAGATCAGCCAAAATCCGCGTGGCGCAGCGTCTGTAGGCGCGACCGCGCGATATTGGACCTCCCGCTCGCACCATAAACGAAGCTTAAACACACTACCAACGTACTCGGGATGGGAGGCGGCATATCATGGGCTACAACACTTCAAACGCAGCACTCGCCTATGATATGAACGCCATGCCCGCCTATCGTGAGACGCCGCAGGCCCCCGTTGCTCCCCGTGAGCAGCGCACGCCGCGCTTTGATGTCTACACGGGCGCGGGCCGTCAGGCAAACCAGGCGGTAAGCCCGGTTTTCATGAGCGTTCTTAAAACGTTTTGCATCATTGCGGCTATCTTCATGACGATCGGCGTCGCCCGCGTGGCGCTCGCCGGCGTTACGGCCCAGGTGCTCAACAGCAACGCCGAGCTTACCAACACGCTCGAAAAGGCGACCGATGAGAGCTCCGACCTGGAGGTCATGCATTCGGTCTATGGCGCCGACACGCGCATTCGCGACCTTGCGGGCGCTTATGGCATGGTGGAGCCCAGCGAGAGCGTTACACTTGACTTTTCGCAGGATGCAGCCGCGGGCGCCAACGCGACCGCGACCGCTCAGTAGCAAGACGGTAGCTGAGTATGACAAATGACTATCGCCGCGGTTCCGATGGGGGCCGCGGTTCTGGACGTCCCTCGTCGCGGGGACGTTCTGGTTATCAAGGAACGGGTCGGCAATCTTACAACGCCGGGCAGTCCCGTGGCAACGACCCGGCGTCGCGACTTCGCGGCTCGGGCGGCCCTCAAGTGCATAACACTAGGTCGCGCAAGAGTTCGTCGACCGAATGGCTCACAGGCACGCCGCTGCCTCGCCGCAAAGCCGTCATGGGATTCATTGGGCTTGGCTTGGGCTTGGGCGTCTTTCGCCTTGCCGACTATCAAATTGTCGAAGCCGATAAACTGCGCGAGCGTGCCGATGCGCGTCGCCTGCTTGCGCAGACCCTCTATGCCAAACGTGGCACCATCTACGACCGCAACGGTAACGTGCTGGCGTCGTCGGTCGAATGTCGCAACATCGCTGTGAACCCGCAGCTTGTCGAGGATGTTGACAAGACGGTGTCGGCGCTGGTCAAGGCAACTGGAATCGATAAAAAGACCTGCCGCAAGCTCGTTGAGTCCGATGGAACCTGGGTGTATATCAAGCGCCAGGTGGACGAAGACGATGCTGTGGCGCTGGAGAAGAAGAACCTGCCCGGCGTGCTTTTTGAGCAGGCCATGAAGCGCGTATATCCATACGGCAATCTGGCATCGCAGGTGCTGGGTGTAGTGAATGTAGACAACGACGGCTTGACTGGTCTCGAAAAGCAATACAACAAGCTTCTAACCGGCACGAACGGTTCTCTCGTACGCGAGCGCGCGAGGGACGGCAGCTATATCGCGGGCGGTGCCTATAAAAAGGTGGCTGCGGTCGACGGCGTTGATCTCGTGACGACGCTCGACGTCAATATCCAGCGTGCGGCCGAGGATGCCCTGGCAGAGGCTGTCGAGAAGACAAAGGCCAAGAACGGCTCGGCGCTGGTCACCGATCCTACGACAGGCGAGATCTTGGCAGCCTGCTCGTATCCGACCTACGACCAGACCAATTTGGAAAACGCCAAGACCGAGGATATGAACCTGCGCCTGGTCACCGACGCCTACGAGCCCGGCTCGGTCTTTAAGACGCTCGTGGCGGGCGCCGGCTTCGACTTGGGTGTCGTGCGGTCGAGTACGTCGTTTGAGGTGCCGGCGAGCATCAAGGTGGGCGACGATACCGTCACCGATGCCGACAAGCGCGACTACGCCATGACCATGGATGTGCGCGAGATGATGCGCCGTTCGTCCAACGTGGGATTTGTCCTGGTGGGGCGCAAGATCGGTGCCGACGACTTTGCCGCCTATGTGGACAAGTGGGGCATCGGTCACAGCTCTGGTGTCGATTTTCCGGGCGAGAGCCTGGGCATCGTCAAGGAGCGTGACCAGTATGACGGCGCCACGCTGGGCTCGATGAGCTTTGGACAGGCGCTGTCTGTCTCACCGATTGAGATCGCACGTGCCGTGGGCGGCATCGCCAACGGCGGCGTGATGATGACCCCGCACTTCTATAAGTCCAGCAAAGGCGACGAGAAGGACTGGGGCGAAGGCGAGCGCGCGATTTCGGAGGACGCCGCATCCCAGGTGACATCGTGCATGCAGACGGTCGTGTCGGAGGGAACGGGCGTTGGCGGCGCGGTTGACGGCTATGACGTGGCGGGTAAGACCGGTACGGCCGAACGTGCCGACGAGAACGGCGGCTACCTCAAGGAGAACTTTATGGGCTTTGCACCGGCACAATCGCCCAAGGTGCTGTGCTATATCACGCTCGACGGAACGCCGAGCGGCTCAGATGCCGCTGCGGTGCCGTTCCAGTCCATTATGGCCAACGCGCTCGACGTGCTGGGTATCCCACACACGAAGTAGGGGGTTACAATCTTTGGGGCGTGGTTTGTTGTCCCATATGAGGGGTGTTCACATGCCCTGCACCACGCATGCGCGGCGCTGGGATACAATACGCCGATAGCATTATTTAGGTTTACAGGGGAGCTGCAATGATAGAGATCGCCGTCAACAACCTCGCGGCCGCAACAGGGGCCCGAACCGTGACGGGAGAAGTCGATCGGGTATGCCGCGGGTGCGTTATCGACTCGCGCCAGGTCGAGGAAGGGACGATTTTCGTCGCCTTTCCCGGTGAAAACGTCGACGGCAATGATTTTGCTTCCCGTGCCGTCCAGTCGGGTGCCGGCGCCGTCGTGATGACGCGTGAGCCCGAGGCCGAGCTGGTCTCGCTGGCGCAGGACAAGGGCTGTGCCATCTTGCTGACCGATGATCCCGAGGAGTTTCTGCTGCGTTTGGCGCACGCGTATCGCCTGGAGCTTGGCTGCCTGGTCGTTGGCATTACCGGTTCCATCGGCAAGACGACGACCAAGGACGTTCTCGCCGCTGTGCTCGCCAAGCGCTATCGTGTCTGGGCCACCAAGGGCAATTTCAATAACCTGATCGGCATGCCGCTCACGGTGCTTTCCGCTCCGGCCGATACCGAGGTCCTGGTGCTCGAGATGGGCATGAATCATTTCCACGAGATCGAGCGCCTGTCCCAGTCCGCCAATCCCAACCTTGCCATCGTGAGCAAGATCGGCACCTCTCATATCGGCATTTTGGGCAGCCGCGAGAACATCGCCCGCGCTAAGGCCGAGATTGTCCAGGGCATGTGCGCCGCCGGCGACTATTTGCCGCTGCTGGTTTTGGGCGGCGAGGACGATTTTACGCCGTTCATTCGCGATACGTTCGCCCAGCCTGCTGGTATCGACGTGATGCTGGCCGGTGTCTCTGACGATGATGAGGTCCGCGCCCGCGACGTTCGCGTTGATGACGAGGGCCGTCCGGTCTTTACGCTCGATTTTGGTCAGGGCGAGACAATCGATACCATGCTTGCCATCCCCGGCGTGCAGTCCGTTCCTAATGCCGTTAAGGCCGCCGCGGTTGCCTATCGCCTGGGCGTGACGCCCGAGCAGATCGATGCTGCCTTTAGGGGTCTTACGATCACCGGGCGCCGCCAGGAGATCAAGCGCGCCAAGAGCGGTGCACGCATCATCGACGATTCCTATAACGCCAGCGCCGAATCGATGGCAGCCGGCCTCGATCTGCTGTGCTCGCTTTCATGCACGGGGTCTCGCATGGCGATCCTGGGCGAGATGGGCGAGATGGGCGATGAGGCTCCTCGCATGCATGAGCTCGTGGGCGCCTATGCCGCCGCCAAGAAGCTCGACATGCTGGCGTGCGTGGGTGGTGAGCTGGCCCAGCTTATGGCCGATGCCGCGCGCATGATGGGCATGGACGAGGACCGCATCCAGGTGTTCTCCGATTATCAGCAGGTGCTCGACCGCATGGGCGGCGCGCTTGAAAAACATGATGTTGTACTGGTCAAGGGTTCCCGCTTTGTTGAGCTCGACCGCTTTGTGGAAGGTGTGTGCTAGCCCATGTTCGGCAATCCCTCGTATCCAACGTATCAGGCTTTTTTGGGGCTTGGCATCGCCGCAGCCATTGCGCTGCTGCTCATGCCGTGGTGGATTAAGCTGCTCAAGGTCGAGGGTATCGGCCAGCAGGTTCGTGCCGACGGCCCCAAGCGTCATTTGGTTAAGCAGGGAACGCCCACCATGGGTGGCGTTGTCATCCTCGTCGCGATCTCGCTGACCTGCCTGCTGATGGGCAAGCTCACCACCGAGCTCGTGCTCGTGCTGCTCGCCACGCTGGCGACCGGCGTGCTGGGCCTGATCGACGATCTGACCTCCGTTACGCATGGGCGCTCGCTCGGTCTGACGCCGCATGCCAAGATGATCGGCCTAACCATTATCTGTGTCACCTTTACGGTGCTTGCCGTCAACTGGTGCGGCGTCGCCCCCGAGATTCGTTTTCCCGGCGGCCTGACGATCGACCTTGGCGTGCTTTCGACCACCATCTGCGGCCTTTCGTTCCCGTGGCTCTATATTGTCTTTTGCTGGCTGATGATCGCTGGTCTTTCCAATGCCGTGAACCTGACCGATGGCCTTGACGGTCTTGCTGGCGGCACCTCCATGATTGCCATGCTCGCCATGGCTGCCATGGCGTTTTTGCACGGAGACGTGAACCTGTCCATCTTCTGCACCGCGTGTGCCGGTGCCTGCTTGGGCTTTCTGTGGTTCAACTGCTATCCGGCGAGCATCTTTATGGGCGATACCGGCTCGCTTGCTCTGGGCGCCGCGTTTGCCTGTACGTCCATCATGACTAACACCGAGGTCGTCTCCCTCATCATCGGCGGCCTGTTTATCGTTGAGACTCTGTCGGTCATGATTCAGGTTGTCTACTTCCACTTTACGCACAAGCGCGTCTTCCTTATGGCGCCCATCCATCATCATTTCGAAAAGAAGGGCTGGGCCGAGACCAAGGTCGTCATCCGTTTTTGGATTATCGCTGCGGCCTTTGGTGCCGTTGGCCTTGCTCTGTTCTTCCAGTTGGGATAGTGGTCTTTCATGCCTCTTGCTGATGTCTTTAGCCTGCTCGTTTTGGGTCAGGGCAAATCCGGTCTCGATGTCGCCCGCTGGGCGCTGGCACATCCAGAGCGCGTAAGCGCCGTTACCGTGTATGGCGGCGGCACCTCTGAGCCCAATGACGCCACGCGTGCGCTCGAGGCTGCTGGCGCGTCGTTTGTCTATGGGACCGAACAGGTCGAGGGCGCCTATGACGTATGCGTGACGTGCCCGGGCATCTCGGAGTTCTCGGGCTTCTTTAAGGCCGGGCGCGAGCATGCCGCCCAGATTATGGGTGAGCCCGAGTTTGCCTATCGCCTGTCGCCCGATAACTGGATTGCCATCACGGGCACCAACGGCAAGACGACCACCACGTCGCTGACTGATTATCTGCTCAAGGCTGCCGGCGAGGCCAGCGTAGCTGTCGGCAACATCGGCGAGCCGCCGGTCAACGAGATTGACGGACGAGCCCACAACGAGTGGTTTGTGGCTGAGCTCTCGAGCTATCAGATTGCTACGACCACCGAGCTCCACCCTCGCGTGGCGGTGCTGCTCAACATCACTCCCGACCACTTGGGCTGGCATAAGAGCCATAAGAACTATGCGCTTGCCAAGATCAAGCTGTTTGACAATATGGTCGATGACGATCTGGTGGTTGTCGACGTCGAAGACGCCGGCATTCACGAGTTCGATGAGTACATCTATACGCCGGGTCGCCGCATCTGCAAGGTCGCTTTTGACGAGCCCGAGGGTGCAGATGCCGCCTTTGTGCGCGACGGCAAAATGGTCGTGCGCCTAAAGGGCGTCGAGACTCAGCTTGTCGCCACGTCCGAGCTCAAGATCTCGGGCCATCACAATGTCATCAATGCCTTATGTGCCGCCACGGCTGCTCTGGCCGTCGGTGCCGATGTCGATGGTGTCCGCCGCGGTCTGGCCTCGTTCCAGCCGCTCGAGCATCGCGTGGAGCCGTGCGGCGAGATTGACGGTGTGCGCTACGTCAACGATTCCAAGGCGACCAACACCGACGCGGTCGAGAAGGCGCTGACGGCATTTCCCGATGACGACGTGATCTTGCTGCTCGGCGGCCACGATAAGGGCACGCCGCTCACGGACTTCGCGCGCGTTGTTATGGATAACGTGCGCTCGGTCGTCTGCTTTGGCGATGCGCGCGAGCGCTTCACCGCCGCTATGGACGAGGCCGATGTCGATGGCGATGTGGATATCGCCCAGGCGGATGACCTACGCGATGCCGTGGACGTTGCTCGTTCGCTGTCGAGCCGTGGCGACGTGATCTTACTTTCTCCTGCCTGCTCTTCGTTCGATGAGTTCTCGGGCTATGAGGAGCGCGGCCGCGTGTTTAAGGACTATGTGGCCCAGCTTGCCGCTGCAGCGAAATCGCAAATGGAATAGGGGTTGCCGGTGAGAGAGGAGAGCCCCCGACAAGGTATGAGGAGGCCCGACTCGGACCGTGCTTCCTCGCGGCGTAGCACACCGCGTTCCGGTCGCGGCGGGCAGTCGTTTAGCGAACGCTATATTGCCGGCGTTCCCGCCCGCATCATGCGCCCCCGTCTGATATTCATGGCCTGTCTGTTTATCTTGGTGTGTTTTGGCCTGCTGATGGTGTACTCGGCGTCTTCGGTCGAGGCGCTGCACGAGAATGGCTCAGCGACGTTTTTTCTGGGTCGACAGGCTGCGTTTGCCGTGGTCGGTGTTCTGGCGCTGATTGCCATCGTGCGCGTTTTGCCGGACAGCTGGTTTGGGGAGGATGTGCTCAGGATCTTCCTCATAGGCATGATAGGGCTACTGTTTCTGGTGTTCTTGGTGGGCAGCGGCAGCCGTGGCGCCACGCGCTGGCTCAACATCGCCGGCATTCAGTTCCAGCCTTCCGAGTTTTTAAAGCCATTTGCCATTGCGTATTCGGCCATCATGCTTGATCGCTTTTTTTCGCCCAGTGGCAACATCAACGAATTCCTTCGCAAGATGGGCATCTACCTGGGCATTCCGCTCTTTCTGATCTTTATCCAGCCCGATTTCGGTACCGTCCTGATCATCCTGCTGACCCTCATGTGCATGGCGTTGTTTGCGGGTCTCGACCCCAAATTTATCATCGGCGTGATAATCTTCGGCATTCTCGTGATCGTGATTGCGCTTGTTGCAGAGCCGTACCGTATGGTGCGTATTCAGGTTGCCTTGAACCCTTGGGCCGACGAGTATGGTGACGGCTATCAGGCCACGCTTGCCATCATGGCCTTTGCCTCGGGCGGTCTGTTCGGCCGTGGCATCGGCAACTCAACCATGAAGTACTCGTATCTGCCCGAGGCGCACAATGACTACATCCTGGCCATCATTGGCGAGGAAGTCGGTTTTGTCGGAACCGTGCTGTTCTTCTTGGTGTTTGCGATGCTGATCTACTCGGCGTTTCGCATTGCCGAGCAGGCGACCGATCGTCGGGGCGCGCTCATGGCGTCTGGCTCCGCGGTCATTCTCGCGGTGCAGTTTTTGATCAATGCGCTGGGCATCCTCAACGTGTTTCCCATGACGGGCAAACCGTTGCCGTTTATTAGCTACGGCGGTTCGTCGATTATTGTGTCGCTTATGCTTGCCGGTCTGATCCTGCGCGTTTCGTACGAGAGCGCCCGTCGCGATGAGTACGACCGTCGCCGCGAGAGCTTTGCCGTTATGGATGAGAGTACCGCCGGCGTGCCCCACGTACGCGGCGAGCGATCTTCGCGTAACGGCTTTACCGTTCTGGATGGCTCTGCGACCGAGCCGGCAGCCCGTCCGCGTCAGCGAACGGCGCCGCAAGGTCGTCCGCAGCGCCCCAGCCCTCGCAGCGCGGGCGGCGGATATAATCGAATCGATTTGAACTCGGACCCGTCGGCGCGTTTGCGCACCGACGACCAGGGACCGCGTGTACGAAGGGACTACCATGACCGATAAGATGACCGTTGCTATTGCAGCCGGCGGCACGGCAGGACACATTAACCCCGCGCTCGCTTTGGCCGAGGAGCTGCATGACCGTGGCCACCACGTTGTGTTCGTGGGCCAGTCGCGCAAGCTCGAGGGTCGTCTGGTCCCCGAGGCTGGGTTTGATTTTGTGCCCATTACGGTCACGGGCTTCGACCGCTCCCGTCCCTGGACGGCGCTGACCTCGCTGTGGCGTGTCAACAAGGCCAAGCGTGCGCTCGCCAGTCATTTCTCAAAGGTCGGCAAGCCCGATGCTGCCATCGGTTTTGGTGCCTATGTCGAGGTTCCGCTGCTGGGGTGGTGCAAGGGCGCAGGCGTTCCGTATCTGCTACATGAGCAGAACTCTGTTCCGGGCCTGGCCAACAAGATGATGAACTCCCACGCCGCTCGCGTGTGCATCTCGGTGCCGGCAGCGCGCTCGGTCTTTGAGCGCGAAGGTGACCCTGACCACGTGCTCATGACCGGCAACCCCGTACGTCGCTCGGTGATCGAGGGCGATCGCGCTCGCGGCCGCAAGGCACTTGGCGTTCCCGAGGACGCTACGCTGCTGCTCGTCTTTGGCGGTTCACTCGGCGCCCAGCACCTCAACGAGCGCGTGGCTTCGCTCAAAAACGAGCTGCTTTCGCGCAAGAACCTCTATGTGTTGCATTCGACGGGTGCCGACGGCTTTGAGGAGACCGAGCGCGCTTTGGCGCTGACGCTCGAGGAGGCGAAGCGTTACCGCGTCCAGCCTTACATCGACAACATGGGCGACATGCTGGCTGCTGCCGATTTGGTGCTATCGCGTTCGGGAGCATCGAGCGTGGCCGAGATCGCTGCGCTCGCCGTGCCTTCGGTGCTCGTGCCGTACCCGCATGCGACGGCCGACCACCAAACCACCAATGCCCGTTATCTGGTCGACGCCGGGGCCGGCGTGCTCTGCGCCGATGCCGATATCGACGGTTCTGCCTTTGCCGATGAGCTGCTGCACCTGGTCGATGACGCGGCGGCGCG
>URUW01000052.1 GCA_900551205.1 uncultured Collinsella sp.
AAGGACCCCGAGGCTGTGCGCGTGGGCGATACCCTTACGTGGGCTTCGAACCCCTGCCCCGAGCCTCTGCCGGGCTACCGCGAGGCCAAGCCCATGGTCTACACGGGCCTGTTCCCGATCGACAACAAGGACTACGAGAACCTGCGTGACGCCCTCGATAAGCTGCACGTCAACGACCCGTCGTTGGTGTGGGAGCCCGAGACCTCGGTGGCGCTCGGCTTTGGCTTCCGCGTGGGCTTCCTGGGCCTGCTGCACATGGAAGTCGTCAAGGAACGCCTGGAGCGCGAGTTCAACCTGGATCTCATTGCCACGAGTCCCTCGGTCGACTATCACGTCTACAAGACCGACGGCGAAATGATCGATGTCCGCAGTCCGCAGGACCTTCCCGAGGCCACACGCATCGATCGTATCGAGGAACCCTACCTCAAGGCAAAGATCATCTGCCCGCCTGAGTACACGGGTGCCGTCATGCAGCTCGCCATCGAGCACCGCGGCGTCACAACCGACATGATCCACCTGACGAGCAAATCGGTCGAGATGCGCTTCGATATGCCGCTCGCCGAGCTCATCTTGGACTTCTTCGATCAGCTCAAGAGCCGCACCAAGGGTTACGCCTCGCTCGACTATGAGTTCAACGAATATCGCCCCTCTGAGCTCGTCAAGCTTGACATCCTGCTTTCGGGCGACGAGGTGGACGCGCTTTCGTTTATCGTCCATAAGGACAAGGCATATGGCCTGGCCCGTGGCCTGTGCGACAAGCTCAAGGAGATCATCCCGCGTCAGCTGTTCGAGGTGCCCATCCAGGGTGCTATCGGCAACAAGATCATCGCCCGTTCCACCGTCAAGGCGCGTCGCAAGGACGTTCTTGCTAAGTGCTACGGCGGCGATATCTCGCGTAAGCGCAAGCTGCTCGAGAAGCAGAAAGAGGGCAAGAAGCGTATGAAGGCCATCGGATCGGTCGAGGTCCCGCAGGAGGCCTTTATGGCGATCCTCAAGGTGGACGAGTAGGTCTATGGCTCTTTCCGAATATAGTCTGCGGCTGCTGGGCGCCTATGCCGAGCAGCCGTTCCTTATGGCTCCCATGGCGGGCGTGACCGACCCTGCCTATCGCATCATGTGTCGCCGCCGCGGTGCCAACCTTGCCTACAGCGAGATGGTGAGCGTGGCGGGTCTTGCCTATGCCAGCAACAAGA
Organism: uncultured Collinsella sp.; assembly: GCA_900551205.1. GTDB lineage: Bacteria > Actinomycetota > Coriobacteriia > Coriobacteriales > Coriobacteriaceae > Collinsella. Next base: position 1,194 of record URUW01000052.1, read on the forward strand.
CCTGGCGCCTGGTGCTACCGGCCGACGAGGAGCAGCAGATTTGCGTGCAGCTCTTTGGCTCCAAGCCCGAGCAGTTTGCGAGCGCCGTCGTCGCCGTCGAGGAGCGCGTTGGCGATCGCCTGTCGCTCATCGATATCAATATGGCATGCCCCGCCCGCAAGGTTGTCACCAAGGGCGAGGGTTCGGCGCTCATGCGCACGCCCGACCTGGCCGAGAAGATCGTCGAGGCCACGGTGGGCGCGGCGCACGTGCCCGTGACCGTCAAGATTCGCAAGGGCTTTTATGCCGAGGACCGCAATGCCGCGACATTTGCCCAGATGCTTGAGGGCGCAGGGGCTGCCGCAGTCGCCGTGCATGGTCGTTGCGCCACGCAGCTCTACACGGGCCAGGCCGATTGGTCGGTCGTCGATGAGGTTGCCGACGCTGTCGAGATTCCCGTGATTGGTTCGGGCGATGTGTTCTCGGCCCAGGACGCTGCTGAGCATCTGCACGGCTCGGGTGCCAGCGCGGTGTTTATCGCGCGCGGCATCTACGGCAATCCGTGGGTGTTCGGCGATGCCCGAGCCCTTGCACTCGATGGCACGCCGGTTCCTTCTCGCTCCTCGGTCGAGCGCCTGGAGGCTCTGCGCGAGCACCTGACGTTGACGCACGAGCTTCTGCCGCTCATGTCGCGTGCTCGCACGTACGCAAGCTGGTACTTAAAGGGCATGCCCCATGCCGCCGCCTGGCGCGCTCAGGTGGTGCGTTGCTCTACGTACGAGGAGTTCATGTCGCTGGTCGATGATATCGAGCGCGATGTGGTGGCCTGCGAGGCCGCGCTTGCCGCCGGTGAGTCGGTGCCCGATCATCCGCTGGAGGCTTAAGGGTGGCCGTTACCGCGCTGTACGTGCACGTGCCGTTTTGCGCTCAAAAATGCCGCTATTGCGACTTTGACTCGCGCAGCTTTGCTCTGTGTGATTTGGATGCTGCGCTCGATTCCTATTTTGAGCAGCTGTATGCGCGCCTCGATTCCTTTGGCGACGCCGGGGCGCTTGCGCAGGTCCGCACGGTCTATATTGGCGGCGGCACGCCGTCACTTGCTGGGGAGCGCCTGGTGAAACTTGCCCGTCGTATCTCCATGTGGTGCAAGCCCGTTGAATTTACTTGCGAAGCCAATCCTGAGTCGCTGACCGCTGAGCTCGCCACCGCGCTTGCCGAGGCGGGTGTCACGCGCATCTCTCTGGGCGTGCAAACCCTCGACAATACCGAGCTGGCTGCTATTGGCCGCATTCACGATGCTAATCGGGCACTTGCGGCTATCGCGACGGTGAAGGACGCTGGCCTCGATGTGTCGTGCGACCTGATGTGCGGCCTACCCGGGCAGACGGCCGCAAGCTGGCGGAGCACGCTCGATGGCGTGTTGGAGGCGGCGCCTCATCATGTGTCGGTCTACCCGCTCACGCTCGAGGAGGGCACGCCACTCTATCGCATGGCGTGCCGTGACGAGTCGCTCGAGCCCGATGAGGATTTTCAGGCTTCGTGCATGGACGCGGCGCGTGAGCGCCTGGGTGCGGCCGGCTATCTTCCGTATGAGGTGGCAAGCTACGCGCTCGATGGACATGAGTGCGCACATAACATTGCCTACTGGACCGGACGGGGCTACCTGGGCCTGGGTCGTTCTGCCGCGGGCATGCTCGACGACGAGGATTTCGACCGTCTTGCAGGTTTGTTCCCCGGCGTGTCTTCTCGAGGCGATGCGTACCGCGTGCGTCTGGTGCAACGTGACGATGACGCGACGGCGTTCGAGGCCGAATATCTGTCGCAGCGCGAGGCTGTCGCCGAAGACTTGATGCTCGCTTGTCGCATGACGCGCGGTGTTGCGTCCGACCTGTTGGCTCGTGCAGCTTGTGTCATCCCAACGGGCGAGCTGACAGCCGCTTGTGATCGCGCGCTCGAATTGGGTCTTGCCACTTGGGTGCCCGAGACGCTCGGGGTCCATGAGGGACCCTTTACTTCGGCAGATGTCGTCGCGGGCCATGTTCGAGCTCGTTTAGCACCGACACACTTGGGCTGGCTCGATGGAAATGTTCTGTTCGAGCTGTTTTGGGATCTAGCTTAGGCCGCTCGGGTAGAATTACCGGAATATATACGCTGCTGTGAGCAGGAGGTTGCCGCGCATGGCGACGATGAACGAAAAAGATTACTACGAGATTCTAGGTGTCTCCAAGGACGCCACCTCGCGTGATATTCAAAAGGCCTTCCAGCAAAAGGCCCGTAAGCTCCATCCGGACGTCAACAAAGAGCCGGATGCCGAGGAAAAGTTTAAAGAGGTTTCCGAGGCCTACGCCGTGCTTTCGGATGAGCAAAAACGTGCGCGCTACGATGCCATGCGTTCTGGCAATCCCTTTGCCGGTGCCCCTACGGCTTCGCCCTATGGTGGCGGCTATGCCGGCAACACGGGCTATGGCAATCCCTTTGAGGGCGGCTTTCCTTTTGGCGGTGCCTGGGGCCAGCAGCGTCGCGGCCAGGCTGCCTACAATCCCGAGAACGGCGCCAACGTGGTCGTCGATATCAAACTGGACGCCAAGGAGGCCAAGGACGGTGCCCGCAAGACCGTCCGCTATACGCGCTTCGATACCTGTGGTCACTGCGGCGGCTCGGGTTCTGTCTCCTCCGAGCATGCCCATACCTGCCCGAGCTGCGGTGGCCGCGGGCACATCGACGTCGACTTGTCCTTCCTGTTTGGTGCGGGCACGTTCCAGTCGGTCTGCCCCGAGTGCGGCGGTTCCGGTAAGGTCGTGGCCGACCCCTGCCCCGATTGCGGTGGCAGCGGTCGTACTCGCGTAACCTCCGAGCAGACGATTGAGTTTCCTGCCGGCACGCACGATGGCGACGAGGTCCGCATTAGCGGCATGGGTCACGCCGGCACTAACGGTGCCGCTGGCGGTGATCTAGTCGGCCGTGCCCATGTCGAGTCCGAGCGCTTGGAAGGCAAAGCTCGTACCGGTTTTTACCTGATGGGCATCGTGGCGCCGTTTTTGGTACTCTCGGCCATCTCGGGCGTGTTCTCGGCCTTTGCCGTGATGTGCTTTATTCCGTTTACCATGGGCCTGTTCATGGTGCTTTCGGACGGCGTGCTTCATCGCAGCCTGCTGTGGTGGAAGCGCGGTGCGATGCAGTTTGCCAACGGTTTTGCCAATGGCTTCATGTTCGCGCTCGTGTCGGTTTGGTTCGCGAGCTGCTCGCAACGGGCCATGCTTTCGCCTTACGGAATGCAATAACATCAAACCCTCTGTTTGCGGTTGGCCCAGCTTGGGTATAGGACGCACTGTGACAATAATGAAAGTCGGAAGGATTCGGTCGTGTCGGAAAATAGGGATTACTACGAGGTACTTGGCGTCGACAAGGATGCCGACGCGCGGACGATTAAGCGCGCGTTTCTAAAGAAGGCCCGTACCGTACACCCGGACGTTTCGGACGACCCCGAGGCCGAGGCCAAGTTCAAGGAGCTCAACGAGGCCTATTCCGTTCTTTCCGATGAGCAGAAGCGTGCTAACTACGACCGTTACGGCACTGCCGACGGCCCTGGTGGTTCGGGCTACGTCGATATCAACGATATCTTTGGTGGTATGGGCATGGACGACTTGTTCTCGTCGTTTTTTGGCGGCGGTGCCGGCGGTGGCGCCCGCAGCCGTCGCGAGCGTCGTCGCGGTCGTGACATGGCCATCTCGCTTTCGGTGACGCTCGAGGAGGCGGCGCTCGGCTGCAAAAAGACAATCAGCTATGACCGCCTTGCTCCTTGCGAGGACTGCAATGGCACCGGTAGGGCAGAGGGCGCACAGGAAAAGCAGTGCGGCCGCTGCCACGGCACGGGCTATGTCACGACGGTTCAGCGATCGTTTTTGGGCCAGGTTCAGTCTTCCTCGCCTTGCCCCGACTGCCATGGCGAGGGCACGGTTATCGACCATCCCTGCGAGACCTGCGATGGTCAGGGCCGCACGCCTTCGCATGAAAAGATTGACATCGATATTCCCGCCGGCGTTTCGACCGGTCGACAGCTGCGTGTGAGCGGCTTTGGCGAGGCCGGTCTTCGCGGCGAGCCTTCGGGCGACTTGATTGTCAACGTGCGCGTTGCCGACCATGAGCGCTTTAAGCGCAACGGTGACGACCTGTACCTGGTGAGCGATATCTCGATTGCGCAGGCTGCGCTCGGCTGCGAGATCGAGGTCGAGGGCATTATGCCCGACGAGGTCGTTAAGGTGTGCGTCCCCGCCGGCGCCCAGTACGGCGACACCGTGAGCGTCAATAATTACGGCATGCCGCGCATTGGCGGTGGCGGTTCGCGTGGCCGCTTGATCGTGCAACTGCGCGTGGTCGTTCCCACCAATCTTTCCAATAAGCAGCGCGAGCTGCTCCGTGCTTTTGCCGATGAGATGGGCGATGACGTCGCTTCCGGTAAGAAGTCGGTGACCGACCGTATCAAGAGTGCCCTCGACGATATCCTCGATTAAGGAGCCCGCGTGCTCGCACCCCATATTTCCGTCGTCAACCTCGGCTGCCGTGTCAACCGGGTTGAGTCTGACCGTATCACTGCCGATCTTATGCGCCTGGGTTTTGCTATGGTGGAGCCCCAGGATGCCGACCTGATCGTCATTAACACCTGTGCCGTTACGGGCGAGGCCGAGGCCAAGACCCGTAAGGCCGTTCGTCATGCGCTGGCCTATCCGGGCGAGCCTTACGTGGTCGTAACCGGCTGCGTCGTCAACCTGCATCCCGAGGAGCTGCTGGAGCTCTCCGATCGCGTGATCGCCGAGCCGTCCAAGATTGACGTCGCCGAGCGCGTCTGCGAGGTGCTGGGTGTTGAATCCGATAGCGTGCCCGCCTGTAGCGATGGCGACGTGGTCGATGCGCTCGGTCGCTCTCGCCTGGGCGTGAAGATTCAGGACGGCTGCAACCATCGCTGCACCTATTGCATTGTGTGGAAGGCACGCGGCCCCGAGCGCTCCGTGCCCGTCGAGTCCGTGCTCGAGCAAGTTCGCGAGGCCCAGGAGGCCGGCGTGCCCGAGGTGGTGCTGACCGGTGTGAACCTGGGTGCCTACGATGGCAAGAGCGCGACCGACGAGCATGTCGAAATCGATGAGCTGCTCGAGGCCATCATGGAGCGCACGTCTATTCCGCATGTGCGCATTTCCTCGGTCGAGCCCATGGATATCTCTGAGCGCCTGCTTAAGGTTATGGCGCGCTATCCGCAGCGTATCGCCCCGTTTTTGCACCTGCCCGTGCAGTCCGGCTGCACGGCGACCTTGCATCGCATGGGCCGTCCCTATAGCGCCGAGGCGTTTGAGGATACGGTGCGCATGATTCGCGCCAACTTGCCTCAGGCGTCCCTTTCGTGCGACGTCATCGTCGGTTTTCCCGGTGAGACGGATGAGGAGTTCGAGGAGTCGCTGGCGCTATGCCGTCGCGTGGGCTTTTCGCGCATGCATGTGTTCCGCTACAGTAAGCGTCCCGGCACACTTGCCGCCGATATGCCCGACCAGGTACCGCCAGAGGTTATGGCTGAGCGCAGCCGCCGTATGCGGGCCGCGGCGCAGGAACTCGCCATCGCCGATGTTCGTCGTCGCGTGGGAACCGTTGAGCGCGCCGTGCTCGAGTATGGTGACAACCTGACGCTCGGCTCGTTCCATCATGCCCGTCTTGACGATACCTGTGGACTTACAGCCCCGTGCCTGCTCGATGTTGCTATCATCGAAGTCGATGATTCCGGCTTGGTCCATGCGCGCAGGGAGGTTCATGGAAGCCTCGAAGATTAGACTTACCGTTCCCGAGGGGATTGATCCCTCGCGCGTTTTGGGCGCCGGCGACGGCGTCCTTCGTGCGCTCGAGAGCTTGGTTCGCGCCCACGTGGTCGCCCGTGGCGACAGTATCGCCGTGAGCGGTGACCCGGATGAGGTCGAGCTCGTGGTGCGCTTTTTTGAGCATGCTTTTCGCGAGGCGGCTGCCGGACGCACGCTGTCTGCCGACGATGTCTCGCGTTGCTTGGCTGTCCTGCGCGATGGAGAGCATGATGCCTCGTCGCTGCGCGATGACGTGCTGCTGTCGTATCGCGGCCGCGTTATTCGTCCCAAGACGCTCGGCCAAAAACGCTATGTTGACGCCATCCGCTCGCATACCATCACGTTTGGCCTGGGTCCCGCCGGTACCGGTAAGACCTATCTGGCCATGGCGCTCGCCGTTGCCGCGCTCAAGCGTCACGAGGTGGGTCGCCTAATCTTGACGCGCCCGGTTGTCGAGGCGGGGGAGAACCTGGGCTTTTTGCCCGGTACCCTCGAGGAAAAGATCGATCCGTACATGCGCCCGCTCTACGACGCCCTTTTTGACATGATGGATCGCGAGCGCACCGATGAGCTTATGGAACGTGGCGTGATCGAGATCGCCCCGCTCGCCTACATGCGCGGCCGTACGCTGAGCGATGCGTTCGTGGTGCTCGATGAGGCACAAAACACGACACCCGAGCAGATGAAGATGTTCCTGACGCGCCTGGGCTTCAACTCCAAGTTCGTGATTACCGGCGACTTGAGTCAGCGCGACCTGGTGGGTCGTCGTGGCGGCTTGGCGGATGTCGAGAAGATTTTGGGCCGTGTCGACGATGTGGCATTTTCTCACCTCGAGCGTGCCGACGTGGTGCGTCATGCCCTGGTGGGTCGTATCGTCGAGGCATATGATGCTTATGATGACGTGCGTGAGCAGCGTTCGCGCGACCGAAAGGAGTCCCGTTGAGTGTATTGATCAGCAACGATGCCGAGCTCGATACGCTGCTCGACGCGCAAGAGGTGGAGCACATCTGCGAGGTCGTGCTTGCCGCCGAGGGCGTTGAGCGTGAAGTTGAGATTTCCCTTTCGTATGTCGACGAGGACGAGATGCACGAGCTCAACCACGAGTGGCGCGGTATCGACCGCACCACCGATGTGCTCTCGTTTGAGTGCGATTCGGCCTTTGACGATGACATTCCCGCCGATGAGACGCTCGAGCTCGGCGATATTATCTTGGCCCCGCAGGTTATTGCCCGTCAGGCCCCCGGTTTTGGCAATAGTCCCGCTGATGAGTGCCGTCTGATGCTCGTACACGGAATGCTGCACCTGCTGGGCTATGACCACATCGAGGACGACGAGGCCGAGGTCATGGAGGCCCGCGAGGACGCCATCCTGCGCGATCTGGCGCTCGAGCGCGGCGAGGACCCCAAGCTAGTCCACGTCGGCCCCATCACCAACCATGCCCACGACTAGGAGCCGTCTATGATTCCCGGATCGAACAAGGACCATCCGTCCTTTTTAAAGTCGTTTTCTTACGCCATGGAGGGCTTCGTCACCGCCGTCAAGACCGAGCGCAACATTAAGGTCATGCTCGTGGCGGGCGTGTGCACCGTCATTGCCGGCTGCATCGTGGGGCTCGACATTGCCGAGTGGGCCACGATTATCATCTGTTGTGGCCTGGTGATTCACGGCGAGCTGTGCAACACCGCTATGGAGGCTATCGTCGACCTAGCGACCCAGGAGCTCCATCCGCTGGCCAAGCGTGCGAAGGACATCGCCGCCGCGATTGTGGGCGTGCTGGTATTTGCCCACGCGCTCGGCTTTATTTAGAAAGGGATTCCCATGTCCGACAATATGCAGTCTACCGATGAGATTTTGGACGACGAGTCCCCGGATGCTAAGGCGACCGAGGCCTATGAGGAAGTCGAGGAGTTCGACCCGTTTGAGGGCATGAGCGACGAGGAGCTCGACGCCCTGTGCGATGAGGACGACAGCCTCGCGGGCTTTGGCGACGTTGAGCCCGGTTTCCGCAGTGGCTTCGTGGCCTTGGTCGGCCGCCCCAACGCCGGTAAGTCAACGCTGCTCAACGCCTGCTATGGCAAAAAGGTCGCCATCACCTCGCCGGTGGCCCAGACGACCCGCCGCCGCATGCGCGCCGTCGTCAACCGCCCCGGCTACCAGCTGGTCTTTGTCGATACCCCGGGTATCCACAAGCCCAAGGACGGTCTAGGGTCCGAGCTGAACAAGAGCGCGCTGTTCGAGCTGAACGATGTCGATGTTGTCGCGTTTTTGATTGATGCCACCAAACCGATCGGCAGGGGAGACGCCTGGGTTGCCGAGCGTGTCAAGAATGCCCGTTCCAAGAAGGTCCTGGTGCTCACCAAGGCCGATGAAGCCGACCCCGCACAGGTCATGGAGCAGCTTAAGGCCGCCCACGAGCTTATGGAATATGACGACGAGATCGTGACGTCGTCGGTCAAGAACTTTAACGTCGATGCCTTCATCGAGACCGTTGCGCACTTTTTGCCCGAGGGTCCGCGTTGGTTCCCCGAGGACATGGGTACCGACGCTTCCGACGAGACGCTCGTTGCCGAGTTTGTGCGCGAAAAGGTCTTGCGCCGCACCCGTGATGAGATTCCGCACTCCGTTGGCGTTATTTGCGATGCGCTCGAGCAGACCAAGAAGGTGCTGCGTGTGCACGCCACCATTTATGTCGAGCGTGAGGGCCAAAAGGGCATCATCATCGGCAAGGGCGGCGAGATGATCAAGCATATCGGTATCGACGCCCGTCGCGATCTTGAGCGCATCTTTGGCACGCAGGTCTTTTTGGAGTTGGACGTGAAGGTCAAGGCCGGTTGGCGCGACGACGAGGCTCAGATTCGCCGTTTTGGCTACAACGCCGAGGACTAAGGACGCGCAGCGCGCATGGCAGGCTCCCGGACATATCGCACGAAGGTGCTCGTGCTCGACAAGACCAAGCTCAAAGAGACCGATCTGATTCTGACGATGCTTGACGAGCGGGGTCGCCAGGTTCGTGCCGTGGCAAAGGGGGCCCGCAAACCCGGTGGGCGCTTGGCGGCGCGCTGCGAATTATTCTGTACCGTCGATATGCTGCTCGCACATGGACGCTCGCTCGACGTTGTTTCTCAGGCCGAGCTTTTGGAAGCGCCGGTTGGCGCCGCGCCCGATTACGAGACGACCTGCGCCGCAAGCGCGATTGCCGAGGTCGCGCGCGTGTGCTCATTCGAGGACGCCGAGGACCCGTTTACCTTTGCCATCACGCAGCGGGCGCTCACGCTTGTCGGCTGCGGGCTCGACTCGGCACATATGGACCTGCTCGTGGCGGCCTTTGTCTTTAAACTTCTGTCGCACGTGGGCTATC
>URUW01000053.1 GCA_900551205.1 uncultured Collinsella sp.
GGGGGAGGCCTCGCGGCCTCCCCCTTTTTTGCGTTTTATAGAGAGCTGTAATACAAGAACTCGCCTTCTTTTAGCTTGTCTTACTGTTTGGCTGTATTTTGAGTCCTTCTTTTGTATTTGCGCGATAATAACTCCCATTGGCGTTAGGGAGGACTTGATGTTTACCGTTTTTGTTTTGGGCAATATTGCTTCGGGTAAGTCGACTGCCTGCCGCTATCTCGAATCTCATGGCGCCATGCTCATCGATCTGGACGAACTTGCCAAATCGCTGTATGTGCCAGGCTCAGATATCGTCAATGCCCTCGCGGAAGAATTTGGCTGGGATATTTTGGACGAGGAGGGCGGCGTTCGCCGTAACATACTCGCTTCTCGAGCTTTTGTTTCTCCTGATGCGGTCGCGAGGCTCAATAGCATTGTGCACCCCGTTCTCATTGAGCAACTGTCACTGAGGATTCTTGATCCGGTTTGCTGCACGGTTTCTTCCCCCCGTTATCCCTTTGCGGTGGTCGAGGTTTCTGCTCCGACTGGTTTTGAGGATGCATTTGGCTTGGCTGATGAAATTCTGGTCATCAGCGCCCCTTTGTCAGTTCGTCGCGAGCGTGCTATTCAGCGTGGCATGGAGCCATCTGATTTCGATGCCCGTTCTGCTTGCCAGCCCGATGAGTCTGCGCTGTGCAATCTCGCTACAACGGTGATTGATAATGCCGCAGGCGATAATTCGCTCTTTGAGCAGCTTGACTCATGGCTTGCATGCCATGGGTTTATAGACACTGCGAATAAGGAGGATGCCGATGCCTAAGACACGTTTCTTTGCGTGGTATCGCCTTATTCCGCTGGCTGCCGTTTTTGCCTTCGGCCTTATCTCATTCGTTTACTCGTGTGCTCCCGCGGCTTTCTTTAAGCCGCTGTATCCCATTGACCACGAGGCGTATGTAAAGCAATCGAGTATTTCGCATAATCTGGATCCGTATCTGGTGTGCGCTGTCATTAAGTCGGAATCGAATTGGGATCCCGAGGCTGAGTCGAATCAGGGTGCTCAGGGATTGATGCAGCTGATGCCTGTGACTGCTCAGGATATGATCACCAAGGGCCTTGTCGACGGTGACGAGTATTCGGTCGACAACCTTAACGATCCGGCTACCAATATCGAGTTTGGCTGCGCATACCTCTCGTATCTTCTAACGTATTTCAACGGGTCGACGGATAGCGCTATTGCCGCATATAACGCCGGCATGGGCAATGTGGATGGTTGGGCGCAGCAGAGCACCTCGCTTCACAATGCGATTACCTTCCCCGAGACGCAGGCTTATCTGATTCGCGTCAATAATGCCTGGGTTCGCTATAAGACGCTCTATCCCGATCGGTTCGTATAGGACTAAGCCCACCTCCTGCGTATACTGCAGATGTATGAGTTAGGAGTATCCATGGCGGAATTTGAAGTAGAACGCGTTGGTGGTGAACTTAAGCGCTTTGGCGTTGAGGGCGCTGAGGTGCCGTTTGAAGTCGTTTCTCCCTATGAGCCTGCAGGTTCTCAGCCTAAGGCCATTGAGTCGCTTGTGCAGGGTGTGAGGGACGGAGATCGCTATCAGGTTTTGCTGGGCGTGACTGGTTCGGGCAAGACCTTCACGATGGCTAAGACTATTGAGGCCCTGGGGAAGCCGACGCTGGTCATGGCTCCCAATAAAACGCTCGCCGCTCAGCTTGCGAGCGAGCTCAAAGAGTTCTTTCCCAACAACGCTGTGGTTTACTTTGTCTCGTACTACGACTACTATCAGCCCGAGGCGTATGTGCCGCAAAGCGATACATATATCGAGAAAGACTCCTCGATTAACGAAGAGGTCGAGATGCTGCGCCATCAGGCGACCGCATCGCTGCTATCTCGACGCGATGTGATCGTTGTCGCATCGGTCTCGTGTATCTATGGCATTGGCTCTCCTGAGGACTATGCGGGTCTGGCTCCAAACGTCGACAAGAAGGTGCCGCTCGAGCGCGATGACTTTATCCATGCGCTTATCGACATTCAATATGATCGCAATGACTATGACCTGGCGCGCGGCACGTTCCGCGTGCGCGGTGATGTCGTCGACGTGTATCCGCCTTATGCCGAGCATCCGTTGCGGTTTGAGTTCTTTGGTGACGAGGTTGAACTGATAGCCGAGATCGATGAGGTCACCGGAGAGATGCTTCGTGAGTACGAGGCCATCCCCGTATGGCCGGCATCGCACTACGTGACCGAGAAGCCGAAGGTCAAGGCGGCTCTGAAATCGATCAGCGAAGAGTGCGAGAAGCGCGTGGCGGAGCTCAAGGCGACTGACAAGTTGCTCGAGGCGCAGCGTCTGCAGCAGCGCACCGATTATGATCTTGAGATGCTCGAGACGATGGGCTTTTGCAACGGCATCGAGAACTACTCGCGTCATCTGGACGGTCGCAAGCCGGGTGAGCCGCCGTTTACCCTGATCGATTACTTTCCTAAGGACATGCTCTGCATCATCGATGAGAGCCATGTGACGGTGCCGCAGATTCGCGGTATGCACGAAGGTGACCGCTCGCGTAAGGTAACGCTGGTGGAACACGGTTTTCGCCTGCCCTCGGCACTCGATAATCGCCCGCTTCGTTTCGATGAGTTTGAGGCAAGGATACCCCAGTTTATCTATGTTTCGGCCACACCGGGCGACTACGAGCTGCGGGTGAGCCAAAACGACGTGGAGCAGATTATTCGTCCGACCGGTCTGCTCGACCCCAAGATCGATGTGCGTCCGGTTCGTGGGCAGATTGACGATCTTGAGGACGAGATTCGCGAGCGCGTTGCCCGCAAGGAGCGCGTGCTGGTGACCACGCTCACCAAGCGCATGGCCGAGGACCTGACCGACCATCTGCTTGATGCCGGCATTAAGGTCAATTACATGCACTCCGATACAGCGACGATGGACCGTGTCGAGATCCTGCGAACGCTGCGCGAGGGCAAGATCGATGTTCTCGTTGGCATCAACCTGCTTCGCGAGGGCCTAGACCTTCCCGAGGTCTCACTGGTGGCAATTCTCGATGCCGATAAGGAAGGCTTCTTGCGCAACCGCCGTTCGCTGATTCAGACGATTGGCCGCGCGGCCCGTAACGCCGATGGCGAAGTCATCATGTATGCGGACGTTGTGACCGATTCGATGAAAGAGGCCATCGAGGAGACGCAGCGCCGTCGTGAGATTCAGATGGCATATAACGAAGAGCATGGCATTGTGCCCAAGACGGTGCGCAAGGCCATCAACGACATCTCAAGTTTTATTGCCGAGGCCGAAAAAACCGTGGGTTCCAAGGGGCGCTCGAAGGGCGACTCTCTTGGACATGGCGCATTCTATACGCCCGATGAGTCGGGCGAGGGTGGCGTGCCGGAAACGGTGGCGCCCGAGCAGACACTTGCGGAGCAGTTGGAAGAACTGCCGCATGACGAGCTTGTGCGGATCGTCGAAACCATGGAAGAGGATATGCGTAACGCTTCTGCCGCCATGGACTTTGAGGAGGCGGCGCGCCTGCGCGATGCCGTCGTTCAGATTCGGGCGATGCTCGAGGGTGCGTCTGAGGACGAGACGATCGAGCGCTTACGTTCGCAGGCCCGCAAGGGTTCCACGTTCGCATCGGGCAGAAAACGCCAGGGTGCACGGTTTAAGAAATAGTGAACAGGCCCCGAGTTCCCTGTGGAGCTTGGGGCCTATGTCTTTTGCGCGCTGGAATTCGTGCGTTAGAGGTCTGCGATCAGGGCTTCGGCACAACGGATGCCGTCGGTGGCTGCGCTCATGATGCCGCCGGCATATCCAGCTCCCTCACCACAAGGGTAGAGGCCCGGGGTCGACACGGCATGGCACGTTCGGTCTCGGGTGACAGTGACCGGTGAGCTCGAACGAGTCTCCACGCCGGTAAGAATGGCATCGGGGCGGTCGTAGCCGCGTAGCTTTTTTCCGAGTAGGGGAAGTCCCAGGCGGAGCGACTCGACGATATGCTGCGGCAGGGCTTCGTCAATTGCCGTCCAGGTCACACCGAGCGGATAGGTGGGCTTTACCTTTCCGGGCGCCTTGCTGGCGCGTCCTGCGAGGAAATCTCCGACGAGTTGTGCCGGTGCGTTCCAGTTGGAACCGCCCAGGCGATAGGCGGCCGCCTCGCAGGCACGCTGGAGCTCGACGCCGGCGAGCGGGTCATCGTTAGGAAGGTCCTCAGGCGTGACGTTAACGAGTAGGGCGGCATTTGCGTTGCGTCCGTCGCGGGCATTGAGACTGGCCCCGTTGACGCACAGATGGCACGGTTCTGAAGAGGCGGCAACAACCTGTCCGCCGGGGCACATGCAAAACGAGAACACGCTGCGGCCGTTGGGAAGATGGGCAACAAGTTTGTAGGGGGCCGCCCCGAGCGCTGGATGTCCCGCCGAGGCTCCATATTGGGCTCGGTCGATGTCGCGTTGCGGATGCTCGATGCGAACGCCCATGGCAAAGGTCTTTTGTGCGAGGGCCACGTTGTGGTCCTTAAGGAGCTCAAAAATATCGCGAGCAGAATGCCCGCAGGCGAGGATGAGGTGCTTTGTCTCGATTGGCTCGTAAGCGGCGTCTTGGGACGATTGGACATCAATACCGGTGATGGCGCCAGACGCGTCGATGCGAATGTCGACGAGCTTCGTTCGATAACGGACGACACCTCCGAGCTGCTCGATGCGCTGGGATATAGCGGTGACAACCTTGGGAAGGATGTCGGAGCCAATGTGCGGCTTGGCATCCCACAGAATAACGCGGGGTGCACCCGCCTCGACGAAGGTTTCGAGGATAAGGCGATGGGCGGGATTTTTTGTTCCCGTATTGAGCTTGCCGTCCGAGAAGGTCCCCGCGCCGCCCAGACCAAACTGGATATTGCTCTCGGGGTCGAGGATGCGCTCCTTTAGAAAGATGTCGATCGCCTGCGAGCGGCGAAATGCCGGGTCGCCGCGCTCGATAAGCAAGGGCTTAAGACCTGCTTCGGCGAGCGTGAGCGCAGCGAAAAGGCCGGCGCATCCGGCGCCGACAACGACAGGGCGTTCTTGAGGTGCGTCGGAGACGGGGGAGGGGAATGAAGGCTCATCGTCTTCTATCGCGCGTACGCGCGAGCGGTCACGCTTGGCAACGCTGTCGACCGCTTCTCGCTCGAGGTGGGGACTAGTCAGCTCAACACGAAAGCTCAGGATAAAATGGACGTCTCGTTTTTTGCGAGCGTCGATTGACTTGCGGTGGAGCTCGATGGACTTGATCTCGGAGTCCTTGCAACGTAGGACGCGCTTGGCGACTCGCTTGCCAACAATGAGGCAGGCATTTTCATCGCCGGCTTCATCGAGTGACGCGTTGACTTGGGTGATTTCGATCATCGAGGTCTCCTTAGAGGCAAGAAAGAGGCCGTCCGGTATCCCAGACGGCCCGAATGCGTTTTTGATTATAGACTGAGCGGCTACAGGCTGCTTGCAGCGCGAATGCCCGAGAGCCAGGCCCACGCAAGGTTAAAGCCTCCGCAATCGGCGTCGATGTCGAGCGCTTCGCCGCAGACGTAAAGCGGGGCATCGACAGCGCTGCGCGCGCGTAGACTGGGTGTTGAGATGCTCTCGACAGATACGCCACCACGCGTGACCTGCGCCGAGCGCTCCTCGGCTGTTCCCTCGACGAGCAACTTAAAGTGCTTGAGGATCGAGACCAGGTGGATGAGACCGTTGGAGCCTGGATGGCACTGCTCGAACGCCGTGCAGACGACGCGGGAGAGTTGCGGGGCGAGCATGCCGTCGAGCCAACGGGGATCGCGGGGCGAAAAGCCGCCGAGCAGCTCAACGCGCCGGTTGAGCATATCGAGCAGCTCGTCTTTGGAGAGGTCGGGGAAAACGTCGAGCAGGATCGTATCGCCGCGCTGGATACGACGGGAGAGGTTGAAGACAGCGACACCCGAGATGCCAAAGGTTCGAAACAGGACTTCACCGTCTTCGTGCCAGAGCTCATTATGATTGCGGGCGAGCGTCAAGCGGGCGCGGACGCGCAGGCCATCCAACGTCTTGAGTGCCGCCCGATCGCCGACGACCGTTGCCGATACGGGGCAGAGGATGGGGCGCAGCGAAGTGAGGGGGAGGCGAAACGTATCAGCGATACCGGTGGGGTTGCCACCCGTGGCGATAATTACGGCATGTGCCTCCAGGGCCTCGTTCTTGCGAGGGACATCGGCGAGCGCTTTCCGAAGCGAGCGGAGCTCCGATTTTCGGTCGTCGTGCTTTTTTGCCTTGAGTGCCCGCGCTGGACGGTCTATTTGGAGTGTCCAGCCTTCGGAAGCTTTGTGCGCCGAGGCAACGTTGGCTCCGCAGATTAAGGTGATACCTAGGCGGTCGCAAACGTTGAGAAGCGCGTCGCGCACCGATTCGGCGCGAAGGGAGCGCGGGTACAGCCGGCCTTCCTCGGAGGTTGTCATGATACCCAGCGAGGAGAAGAAACCCATAAGCTCTTGTTCGGGCTGGGGGCCCATGACGGATTCGACGAATGCGGGGTGGTTATACCGCTGAGGATCAATTGATTCGTTGGAGAGGTTGCAGCGGCCGTTACCGGTCGCAAGGAGCTTGAGGCCGCAGGCGACATCGCGCTCAACGATGCAGACGCTTTTGCCAGCGCGTGCGGCCGTAATGGCGGCGCCTGAAGCCCCGCCGCCGATTACCAAGACGTCATAGAAGGCGCTCGCGTTCACTTAGGCCTCGTCGGTCTCGTGCGGGGTAATAGCCTCGACGGCAGAGACTGCCTTGGGCAACATGCCATCGGGCAGCGCGGTCTCGACCTCGCCCTTATCGCAGGCCTCGGCGAGTACCGGATTAATGGGAAGCTGGCCCAAGATGTCGAGGTTATAGCGCTCTGCGACCTCGGAGAGCTTGCTCTTGCCAAAGACCTCGATTTTCTTGCCGCAGTCGGGGCACTCAATATAGCTCATGTTCTCGACAATGCCCAGAATGGGGACGTTCATCTTCTCGGCCATGTTGACCGCCTTGGCGACGATCATCGAGACCAGATCCTGCGGGCTCGTGACGATGACGATGCCGTCGACCGGCAGCGACTGGAAGACGGTGAGCGCGACGTCGCCTGTTCCCGGAGGCATGTCGACCAGCAGGTAGTCGATGGGGCCCCACGAGGTCTCGCTCCAGAACTGCCTAATGGCGCCTGCGATGACCGGACCGCGCCAAAGGACGGGGTCGGTCTCGTTTTGGAGCAGCAGGTTGGAGCTCATGACCTTGACGCCGTGCTCGGAGATTTCGGGCAGCATAAGGTTGCCAAGGGCATGGACGTGGCGTCCGCTCATACCGAACATCTTGGGGATAGAGGGACCGGTGATGTCGGCATCGAGGACGCCGACCTTGTGGCCGTGACGGGCAAGCTCGGTGGCGATGGCGCCGGTGACAAACGACTTGCCGACACCGCCCTTGCCGGAAAGCACGGCGATGACGCGCTTGACCTCGGACAGCGTGTTCTCCTCAAATTGCGATGGCGACGTTTGTCCGCCGGCGGCCTGTGCGTGTTCGCAACCCATGTATGACTCCTTTGTATATGCTGGGGCCGGGGCCCCGCGATGTGACACGAGCGTCATTGTACCCTCGTTTGCGAGCGGGAGTCATTTGCGATGCATTTGGGCCGAGTGCGCTTGCAATATGATGGGCCCAAGCGAATGGGCGGGCTTACTGAACTTTGCTGGCGAACTCGAGGTACTGCATGCGCTGCAGCTTGTCGATCGTCGAGGCGTATGGGCTGTCTTCCGATTCCAAGTCGTAGCGCAGCCCGTCGGCACCGAGATAGCCGGCGACATTGATGGTGGGCACATCTGACCTTGTCGCAAGCAGGGCCTTTTGGTAATTGGTGAGCGGGGCGCCGATCTTATTAAGGGTAATGGCTGCAATCTCGTTTGCCCCGACGGTGTCGTAGACGTTGAGCTCGGTATTGCCGGCGATCTCATAGTTAGCCCAGACGAGATATGTCGACTGATAGATACGGAAAGCGTGGCTTGCCGTATCTTCCTGAGGGTACAGCTCGTCGTTGAGAGTCGTTGCGGCGCTCGGCTGATGGTCGCCAAAAAAGACAAGAACAACCGGTCTGCCGATATTGCGGAGCTCGTTGATAAAGTACTCGAGGTCCCGGTCGGATGCGTTGATGCAGGTGAGATAGGTGTTGAGCGCGCTGTTGGCGCCCTCGCTGGCTCCCTCGACCCAATAGTTTGTCAGCTCTTCGGCGGGAACGGTGCCATAGTCGTAGCCGCCGTGATTTTGCATCGTGACGTCAAAGATGAACTGCGGCGCTTCGTCGGTTCTAAGCAGGTCGAGTATCTTGTCGTAGGTGGCGTAGTCGCATACGCCGGCATGGTAATAGGGCGCACCTTCGAAATCGCCGATTGAAAGAAAGTCTCCAAAGCCCAGCTGCTGATAGATTTTATCTCGATGGTAGTTGACGGGGTTTTGCGGGTGCATAGCGGTAGCGGTATACCCAAGCTCTTTAAGGTCCTTTGCCAGGTTGTTGACGCCATTCATCTGATACAGTTGATAGGGAATTTTGCCTAATCCGACAAAGGCCGTTGTCGCTCCGGTCAAAAATTCGAATTCGGAGTTCGCCGTTCCGCCACCGGCGACCGAAGCGAGCATGGTGCCGCGAACAAGTGTGTCGGGAAGCGAGTTGTAGAATGCGGGGCCGGTGTACCCGGCCGCCTGGAGCTGCTCAAAGCACGAAAGGTCGCTAAAACTCTCGTTCATGACGGCAACAATCGTCGGCTTGATTTCATTGAACTGGGCAACGGCCGCCGCGCGCTGTTCGCTCGAGCCATATGTGCTGTCGTAGACGGTGGCGAGCTCCTGCTCGATGCTCTGCGCCTCATCGGGCGTATAGTCTTCGGGCTTCTCAATGGGCAACTCGTTGACCATTTCGGTGAACGAAGTGATAAAACCCTGAGACGCATACGTGGTGATGGGCTGCCAACGGTCAAATCCAAAATCCAGCGCCTGCTCCAAGTCGATGTTGGAAAAGCCTGAGAGCCCCACAACGGTCACTAGCAGAAAAGCACAGAGGTTAGCGGCGATAGCGGGGAAGACATGGGTGGGCGTACGGAGCTTTCGCGGTCGGATGAGCGAAAGAAGCCCCAGGGAAATCTCCAGCAGGGCGAGAGAGGTTACGATTCCGGCGGTAAAGGTAAACTCGTATCCCTCGCTCACTTCCATTGCGGTGCCAAGGGCCAAGATATCGCTTGGCAGGATGGCTTCGCCTTTAAACGTTATGACGAAGTGCTCGGCAATGCCAAGGATGCAACAGACGACGGGCACGAGGGCCATGACGCCTCCATGACGCTGCCCCACCAAATAAAGGGAGAGCAGAACCGTCGCGAGCAGCCCGACGGAAAACCCGAATGAGTTGGCGGGAATGCGATAGAACGTTTCGTTGCAGGCAATTTCGAGTGAAACGAACGAGAGCGCTGAAACAGCGGCGATGACAAGGATGTCACGGCAAATACAGGCAACCGTTCCCGTCGCAAGGTCGGTTTGGTCGATAAGTCCCGAAACCAAGGGCTCGACAAGAAGCATGACGGCGGCAGCACCGAGCGCCGAATAAGAAAGGACCCATAGGGAGCTGCCCTCATTTACGAGCAATTGATTCGTAACCCATGCAGCTACCACGCCGAGCGGGATGAGGAGCGTCGCGCACCAAAAGACGCGGGCAATGGGTGGCTTTTCGTTGCGTTTGATTGAAAAATACACGCGCACGACGACGGCGGCCACGATAAGGACGGCGATGAATATGGGCAGATTGGCCATGTCGCTCGAAGTGATTTCAAGGGGGATATCTTCGGTCATGGACGTTCCTCTGGTACAGCAAATTAAGTTCAGCATTAGATTACTGTAACCTTTCCACGGCATTTCGAGAAACAAAGCGCCCGATACGCAAAGCTAAAGGTCTGCGAATCTTGTATCACGAACATCTGTGCGCGTTGAGTGCGCTAAACTCATCGACGGTGTGATTTGAAGTTATAGGAGGCAAGGAGCTTCCATGTCTGATTCCTCTATCGTTATTCGCGGTGCGCGCGAGCACAACTTGCGCGATATCGATGTAT
>URUW01000054.1 GCA_900551205.1 uncultured Collinsella sp.
ATCGCCGGACGCAGGCAGGGCGGACTTGCCGTCCTTCTTCTTAGGCTTGGATGTCGCAGTCGTAGTGGTGGTGGTAGTGGTGGTCTGGCCAGGAGCGGGCTTGGCAGCCTCGGCGACCGTAAAGGTCGTCTCGGCCGTGCCCGTGCTCGAAACCACGCTCAGCTTATGCTCACCTACGCCGAGCGTATTCAGGAAGCTCGCCTTGAGCGTCACGATCGTAGAGCCCTTGGTGAGCTCGTAGTTCTCGGCCGCGACCTCCTTATCGTCAACCAGCACCTTCTGGAAGAACTCGAGCGGCGCGCTCGAGCGGAAAGTCAGGTCCTTGGCGGCCTCGACCACCATCGTCTGGCCCTTTCCGTCGGTGATCTCGGGCTTCAGAATCGCGATCTCCTCGGTCTTGCCCTTCTCGCGGCAGACGGCGCACTCCTGATGCTTCTTGCCCTTGGCCTCGACCGTCGCCGGCTTGTCGACGACCCACTCAAAGGTGTGCTCCGCCTTGTCGATGACCTCACCGCAGCGGCAGACATGCCAATGATTCTTAGCGTCGTGCGCCCAGCCAGAGCCGTCGGGCTCGTGCTTGAGGACACCCTCGACCGTCACATTCACGTCGCCCTCGACATCCTTGAGCTCATAGGTGCCCTTGTCGGAGAGCTCGATGGCCTTACCGTCGACCTTGACGGCGTAGCCCTTGCCCGCAAAGTACGCGCTGTCGATGCTCATGGTGAGCGTTGCGGTCCCATGCCAATCAAGCTCGGTTGCCGTCGAGGTGAGCGCATAGCCCACCTGATTGCTCGGCAGTGTCACGACCAGCTTGGGACCGGCCGCCACGGTAACCTCGGTGGCGGAAGAGGCGTCGTAGTTGGCCTTGGCCTGGTAGCGCACCTCATACGTGCCGGCGGCGAGTTCATTGAGCTCGGTCACGCCCTCGTCCACGGCCTGATACTCGGCGGCATCCTTGGCGCGCCACTCCATCGTCGCGTTAACGCCCACGATCTTGCCGTCACGCTTGCCGCTCACGGTCTCGGCCTCGGCCTGGACCACCGGCGCGCCCTGCGCGGCGTTCTTGATGGAGAACTTGCACGTCAGGCCATCGGTCGGCAGTGCGTAGTTGCCCGCTGCCTTGCCCGTCAGCGCGGTGAGGGTTGCCATGTAAGAAGCGCCGACCTCGGTCTGGGAGCCTTCGACGGTCGCACCAAGGTCATCATCGTCGACGACGTTGGCGAGCGTTGCCTCGGGGCAGTGCTCCCTGCCGTCGTAGACAAACTCGCTGGTACCCCACGTCACGGCGAGCAGGCGCTGCTTGATAGTGAGCACGCCATCGACGAACGTGATGTTGTAGTTGGGGTTGGCGTCCTTGTCCTGCGTCAGGTGCAGGGTATAGCCGCCCTCACGCACACTGTCGTCGCCTTCGCGCTCGATTTCAATGCCCTGGAGGCTCTCGCCCTCGACAAGCTTGCCGGAGGTGATCGCCCACGTAAACACGGGGTCAGCCTCGCCGTAGGTCTTAGAAGCGTCCTGGGCGGTGACCGTAATCGCGCACGGCTTGACCTCGAGCTCAACCTTGCCCTCGGCGGTCGCACCGTCAATCGTCACCTTGTAGGCGACGGTCAGTTTGCCGACGTCGCGGATCTCGGGGGCCTTGGGGGACCAGTTCTCGCCGTCGGTGCTGTACTGAGCCGTCGCACCCTCGGGAAGACTCGTCGCATCAACCGTGTGATAGTCGCCGTCGTACTCACCAGAGTAGCCGACGATGGCAGCAGCCGGAATCTCGACCTCGGCAAGCTTGTGACCGCAGACCTTGCACTTCTGTTGCTTGGAGCCCTTCTCGGTTGCCGTGGGGGCCTTGACGACGACCCACTCAAAGTCGTGCTCGGCCTCGTCGATCTTGCCACCACAGGCGCACTGATGCCAATGCGTATCGTCGTCGGAGAGCCACTCATCGCTCACAGCCTCGTGCTTACGCACGCCCTCGACGGTGACGACGAGGTCGCTCTCGGCGTTCTGAACGGTGAACTCTCCACGCGCGTCGGGCGTCACAACGGCATTGTTGACCTTGACGGCGTAAGAATCGTTGTCAGTAAAGTAGCCGCTCTCAATACTGACAGTGAGGGTGGTTGATCCGTGCCAGTCAAGCTCGTCCGGGTTCGCCGTGATCGTATAGCCGACCTGCTTGGCAGGCAGCGTCACGACGAGCTTGCCGCCGGCATTAACGGTAACCTCGGTGGCGGTGGAGGCGTCATGGTCGCTATCGGCGCGGTAACGCACCTCGTACGTGCCGACAGCACAATCCGTAATCTCAGTCACGCCATCGGGCACGCCCTGATACTCGCCAGAGTCCTTGGCGCGCCACTCCATCTTCGCGTCGACGCCCGTGATCTTACCGTCGGACTTGCCACTCACAGTCTCGGCCGTGGCCTGGACCTTCGGCGCGCCCTGGGGCGCCTTCTTGATGGAGAACTCGCACGTCAGGCCTTCGGCGGGAAGTTTGTAGTTACCCGCGTCATCGCCCGTCAGCTCGGTGATTTTCGCCGTGTAGGTGCCAGCCTTGACCTTGGCGCCGTCGACGTACGCAGAGACATCGTCACCTTCGGTGACATTGTGGAGCTTCGCTTGAGGGCAGTGCCTCTCGCCGTCGTAGGTGAACTCAGTAGTGGTGTCCCACGTTACGGAGAGCTCGCGCTTGTCGATCGTAAAGGTGCCATCCTTGAACGTAATCTTGTAGTTGGAGTTGGCGCCCTCAGGCTGCGTCAGGTGCAGAGCATAGCCACCGTCGCGCACGTTGTCGTTATCTTCGCGTTCAATCTCAATGCCCTGAAGACTCTCGCCCTCGACGAGCTTGCCAGAAGTGACGTCATACGTAAACTTGGGGTCGCTCTCACCGTAGGTCTTGGAGGCGTCCTGCGCCGTGACCGTTATCGCGCACGGCTTGACCTCAAGCGTCACCTTGCCGTCGACCGCCGCGCCATCAATCGTGACGCGATAGTCGACCATCACACTGCCGGCGTCCTTAATGCTGGGCGCAACGCTCGTCCAGCCGCCGTCAGCAGCCTTGTACTCGACGACGGCGCCATCGGGCAGCGCCGAGGCATCGACAGAGTGATCCTTGCCGTCATATTTGCCCGAGTAACCCTTAACAGCCAGGGCCGGGATCTCCACCGCGCCCGACTCATGACCGCACACGGAGCACGTTCCGTGCTTGGAGCCGGTCTCGGTAACCGTCGGCTTCTTGTCGATTGTCCATTCATACGCATGTTCGGCGTACATCTTAATTGTGAAGGTCTCCGAATTGTCGGCGGCGTCCGTAGCCACAATTACATGCTCGGCGCCAGCATCGCCCTCGGCGGCCTTGGCCGTATACCTACCGTCCTTGCCAGACTCAAGCTCCCTACCGTTGTCAGTGACCGTCACCGTCTCGTCGCGGTCATCGAACACGTCAAACGAAACACTCTCGCAGTAGGCATCGCCATCCTGCAAGTCATAAATAACGGGCTTATAGGTGTCCACATAGGTATAGGGCTCTTCATCCCATTTGCCGTTGCAGACCCTGCAGACCTTTTGACGAACGCCATCGGCCTCAGGCGTAGCGGGCGTAACGACCTCGTACCCCCACCTGCAGGGCTGGCTCTCCTGAGCCTTCTTGCAGTACTTGCAGGCCTTAACGTGGCTACCTTCGCCATTCGGCTTCCAGGCAGCGTTGTCGGCAACAGCATGGGGTCCCGGCTCGATCTTGACCTCAGCATCGGCCGACGCCTTGTGGTTGTTATCCTCGGCATAGCGGACGTAGTACGTTCCCGACTTCGTAAGCCCGATCAGCTTGTCGTCAGACGTTATCTTCTGATAGCTCCCGCTCGACCCGCGACGGTATTCCATCGCCTTGGTCACGCCCGAGATAGAGCCGTCCTTGCTGCTGCACGTGGACCAATTATTACCCACGAGCCCAGTCGGCACTTCCTGGTCGGCCTTGGAAATCTTCACGGTCGCTTTACCCGTAACGGTCAGGTAGCCAGAGGCCGTCACGCGATAATTGGTCGTGTACTCGGCCGCATTGCGATAGGTCGGCTTATCCGTCGTCCAATCGCCACCGTCTTCGCGGTACTCGATTTTCATATCCGCCGGAACAGGATCGTTCTTAACGTTGACCGTAATGCCGTGTTTTTCGCCGTCATAGGTACCATCGAAGCCGGCGACCTCGAGGTCGAAACGCGCAACGTCAACAATCTCCCATTTGAGCGTCAGAACACTTGTGGTGCCGCCATCGGTCGTGAAGTTGCCCTTACCGATGACAATGCACTCGTATTGACCCGGCTCGGTCTGCTTCAGTCCGGATTCACTTCTAGCGCTGAGCTCGTAATCCTTGCCCTCAACGAGATCGACCCATTCGTCGGCACCGTTCTTGAACTTTGCACTTTCAACAACGGGCTGATGCTCCTTGCCGTCATAGGCATACTTGCCCGCGCCCTTGCCGCCGTCTTTAAGGGTGAACTTGTAGTTTTTATTCCCAACCAGGCGACGCGGAGAAATCTCAAAGGCCTTCTTGCCCTCAAGCGTCTGGCCAGAGGCGGTCTTAAAGCTCGTAACGACATAGTAGTAGCCAGCGTCCGCCGGAGCATCCTTGAGCTTGGTGCCGTTTTTATATGCCTCGGCGTCCGCCTGGGACTTGCACTGATACCACGTGAATTCATCGCTAGCCGTTACGCCCATCTGCTCCAGATTCCACGCGCCGTCCTTATTCAAAGCAATCTTGACCGGACAGCCGTCATAGACAAGCTCAGTGCTCTGAGAGCTCGTTGCCTTGGACATGGAGAGGTTGTACGTGGCCGTCAGGTACTTTTTGGGCTCGCCGTTCTCGCCCTTGCCATATTCGCACTCGCTGTTGCGGAACGGGCCCACGCACGATGCACGAACGCCCAAACCGTCAGCTTCAACGTTCCACTTGTGCTGGTGGATGGTCTCGCGGAAGGTGAGGTCGCCGTTAAGGTTCACGACCTCGTACTTGTCGGAGTTGTCGTCGTTCTCGGACGAGCCGTCTGGCACAACGCCTTCGATCTTGTTGGATTCGCAGGTGCCAAGGACACGCGACTTTACGCCATTACTGTCCGCAGTCTCCTCGATCGAGATCCAAACATTGTCTCCAAAGCCTCCGCGTACGGAGAAGTCAGACGCGATATTCAGCGCCGGGACGTTGGCATCGACACTCTTTTTCTTCGGGACATACAAGCTCTTGGCGGTTCCCGTAGCTTTATCAGCTTCAGTGTACTTGTCGCCATAATTAGTATCGCCGGCGTGACTGTTCTTCCAGTAGCTCGCGATTTCCGGCGATCCGTTGAGGGTAAGGGTTCCGGCGGCGTATACCACGCACGTATTGCCGCGTGCGCCATAGCGTTCAATCGTGCCACCGTTTATGTTGCAGCGAGCGCTTCGTGCAACATTAAGGGCATCGACTGTCAAAGTGTTGTCGGCCGAGCTCGAACGCGTGCTGTGGAAGTTGCTCATCGTGCAGCTGTTGAGGTTGACCGTAGCGTTGGTGACGCCCATCACGCCTGCAACGGCGCACTTTCCAGTCTCCTGAACCTGTGCAAACTCAGTGGTCTCTTCGACCGTCGGATATTTATTATTGGTCTGCCAAATGCCGCTGTCGGCATCGGAACCAAACCGGCAGTTCTCGAACGTCGCAGTCAGCCTCGAAGCGACGTCCGAATTCACGCCACCACGGGGATTGCCCACAATTGAAACTGCACCGTTGTAGTCGCCAGACGTATTCCAGAACGCACAGTCAGTAAACGTAGCGTTGAGCTTATTAATATTCCCCTTGCCGTCATCGGAGAAGCTGCTACGGAACAGGCGGACCGGCACAGCATATTCAAGAATACTGTATGGGGAAACCTCACCCAAAGAGTTGTGCGACTTGCCAGCATAGTCCCTAATCATCAGCTTACTGAAATTTGCAGACAGCTTTCCCTTGGTATTGCCCAGGGAAATCGCAGGTACCTTTTGCTCGTACTTGCTGCCATACGAGAGAATGAAATTCTGCGAGCCGTCGCCAACCCCCAGGCCAACCGAGATGTCGCCCGATGCCTTTTTGTAGCCACCGCTGTAATAGCGGTCGGTCAAAAAGCCGCTTACGGACTCAAATTGCTTTTGATTTCTATGGAAGCTGACGCACGGATTGTTGACGCCGATGAACTCGATATTGCTGCCCTGCTTGATGTTGAACAGCCATCGAGTTTGCTCAACCCGCCAGTTAGTCTTATCGTTCACGTAGACCGTACCATCGATGTAGATCCTCACAGGATTAATCCGAGACGCATCCGGCGCGTCGATGGTGTAACCCGAAGATGGCGTGACCTCACCCTCAGCCGTCTTAAGTACGTAACTGCCCGGCTCGGTGATTTGGACGGGTTCGTTGTTGGCCTGCTTAAGCGACAGCACATCCGCCCTCACCCCGTCGGGCATGACCTGCGTCTCGGCGCTTGCCACCGCCGGCGTCGCCACGAGCGCGCATGCCACGGTTGCGATACCCAGCAGACGCGTCAACGCAGCGCGCATCCCCATCTTCTTCTCCTTCATCGTTCAGCTCCCTTACCCCTATGCTTTCGCGATGTCCGATATCGCTTGGCGCGGCCGGCATGGTCCCTCGCCAGCCGCCAGCTCAAATTGACATATATATCCACCTGGCATTGTGCAACCGCATGTTTTGACACCCCGCCGCTCGGCGCGAGTTGCGTACCGTGGGGCGCAAATGGAACGCACCCCCGCGGGTGGCGCGTGCACGATATGGCAAAATCGAGGTACTAAGGGGGCCGAATATGCTCAAAATCATCGCCTGCGACGACGACGTCGCCTTTCTAGATAACCTGCACCGCATGATCAACCGCTGGTCGACCGAGACGGGTACGGCGGTCGATCTTGCACTCGTTACGCGCGGCGAGGACCTGCTGGCACGCCATGCCGCATCGCGCGCCGACATTATCATGCTCGACATGATCATGCCGCTCGTCAACGGCATGGACACCGCACGGGAGCTGCGCCAATCCGACACCGCCGTGCGCCTGGTGTTCCTCACCTCATCGCCCGAGTTCGCGCTTGAGTCCTACGAAGTCCGCGCCTTCGACTACCTGCTCAAACCCGTGACCTACGAGCGCGTGGCGCAACTGCTCGACGAGCTGTCGAGCCTGCGTCCGGCAGCAACCGACGAGCTCGTCATCAAGACGTCCTTTGGCTACCATGCCCTGCGCCTATCCGATATCGAATATGCCGAGGCTCGCAACAAGCACGTGGTCTTCCACCTGCGCGATGGCCGCGATATCGAGGCGCTCGAGCCGTTCCGCAGCATCGAGGACCGACTGGCCCAAAACGCGACCTTCTTTAAGTGCCACCGCAGCTACCAGGTCAATCTGCGCAACATCGACCACTTTAACCGCACGGAAATCGTCATGCGCTCGGGCGCGTGCATACCGCTCGCGCGCAGCTGCAAGCAGGGATTCCAAGACGCCTACTTTGCAGTGCGGTTCGAGGGCGGGAGACGCTGATGCTTTCCTCGGCAGAACTGGTACTTTGGGCAATCCACCATGCGACGACATTGCTCTTTGGCGTCTTTGCCTCGGCGGCGCTGTGCGGTGTCGAGATCAACGGCCGCCATTCGCTCGAACTGGTGGGGGTCGGCGCCGTAACCGGATGCGCATTTGGCCTCGCCAATGCCGTCGGCGGCGAGCTGTTTGCCCGACAGGCCTATCCGCTCGTCGTGCATCTGCCGCTTGTCGTCTACCTGTGCGTACGCTATCGCCTGAGTCCGCTGCTCGCCATCCTGGGCGTTACCAGTGCCTACCTGAGCTGCCAGTTTAGCAACTGGATGGGCATCGCCGCATTCGCCGCCACCGATTCGCAGGTCGCGTACTACGTGGCGCGCATCATCACCACGCTCGGCGCCTTTGCCGTCTTATTGCATTGGGCAAGCGACATTGGCCCCCGCCTGGCGATCAAAAGCCCCACCGAGCTGGAAATTCTGCTCATCCTGCCGCTCGTCTACTACATCTTCGACTACGCCACCAACGTCTATACCACGCTCTTCCACTCGGGCTCGGTGGTAACCGTTGAGTTTTTGGCGTTCGCCCTCTGCGCGTTCTACCTTATGTTTCTTGCCGTCTACCTTCGCGAATACGAGGCAAAGGAAATCGCCGAGCGCGAGCGCTGGATGCTCGCGACCCGCGACAGCGCGGCCATCAAAGAGCTCGAAGCCTGGCGCCAGTCCGGACGCGAGCTCTCGGTTCTCCGTCACGACATGCGCCACTACCTGCGCGGTCTAGCGGCCCTGATCGAAGAGGGTCACACCGATGAGGCACTCGAGCGCATCGACGCGCTCTGCGAGACCAACGACCGCACCGCCGTGCGCCGCTACTGCGCCAACGAAACGGTCAACATTGCGCTCTCGTCGTTTTCCGCGGACATCAACGCGCACGGCATCACCGCCGACCTGCGCGCCGCCGTGCCCGAAACCGTCCACGTGGGCGATGTCGATCTGTTCAGTGTGGTATCGAACGCCCTGGACAATGCCATCGCCGCGGCGAGCGCCGCCCCCGAAGGCAAGCGGTTTGTCGATCTTGATCTGCGGTTTGAGGACGGGCAGCTGCTGCTTTCGGTTTCCAACACATTTGGACGGGCGCCGCGCATGGTCGACGGCATGCCCGTGGCTCAGCACGCCGGTCACGGCTTTGGCACCAAGAGCATTAAACTCGCCGTGGAGCGCATGAACGGCAACTGCCAGTTCCGCATTAACGGCGATCGGTTTGAGCTGCGCGCTGTGATGTAGGGGCTGCCGCCAGCCTCGCTACAGCGGTGCAGCCGCCGGGGTCAGCTGCTTGATGTAGGCCCACATGCGCTGCTTGGCGGCCTTGTCGGTGAGCGCCGCCTCAAAACCGTCGAGCGCCAGCACGCGGCGCCCCTGCACATGGGCGACCAGGCCGGGCTTGAGCATGGCAGTGTCAAAGTCATCAATCGCCACAAGCATATCGGCATAGGTCTCGCGCATGACATCGGCCGCGCTGTTGTCCAGCAGCAGCACCGCCTCGGGGTCTAAGGTCTCCAGCGCCTCGCGGAACAGATCGCACGTCAGGGCCTCGCCCGCCGCGACCGCTCCGTCGCCCGCGCCGGCGACGCTTGCCAGCACGCAAAAATCCTCGGGGGCATATCCGATGGCGCCGAGCGCCTTGCGCAACGCGGCGCCATCCGCGCCGGCAGCCAGCTCGCCGCCCGAGCACTCGGCTTCATCCAAATCGCCTTTGACCAGCACAATCGGCGAGCACGCGTTGCCCGCGATACGCACACCGCGATCTGCAAGCGACGCGAGCTCCTGCTCGGTCGCCTGAGCGATGGCTTCTTTTTTCTGGCTTTGTGACGTGGGCATGCGCTCTCCAATCGTTTGCGTGCCCACCATTATATAAAAGAGCCGCCCGCGAGTGGTTGCTTTGCGGGCCGCTGGGTATAAGCACGGTCGTACTGAGTTTTACGCGGCCGAGCCGCGTCGTATTATGGAGGTCACCATGGCTGACATTAAGCAGATTACCCCCGAGAACTTCGGCGCTGTCGTCAACGATAGCCTGCCCGTACTGGTTGATTTTTGGGCCCCGTGGTGCGGCCCCTGCCGCTCGCTCTCGCCCATCGTAGACGAGGTTGCCGACGAGCTGGCCGGCAAGTTGGCTGTGGCCAAGTGCAACGTCGACGACAACCAGGACCTGGCCATGAAGTTTGGCGTCATGAGCATCCCCACGCTGATCGTCTTTAAGAACGGCGAGGAGGTCGACCGCTCGGTCGGCGCCTTGCCCAAGGCAAGACTTCAGGCACTGCTGGAGAAACATCTGTAATACGCTTGTTACTTGTCTGCCGTCCATGAGCGGTTTCGCACCGCTCACCGGAGTGCCAAACGCAAGGCATGCGACCACGGATAGTATGGTAGACACAAACAGCCCCCAGTGAACGGGCGCGGGTCA
>URUW01000055.1 GCA_900551205.1 uncultured Collinsella sp.
TCAGGTTGAGGCTACGCAAGAAGGTCGACTTGCCGCAGCCCGAAGGCCCGATGAGCGCCGTGATCTCACCCTTGTGGAAGTCGAGCGACGTATTGTGCAGCGCATGGTGGTCGCCATAGTACACGTTGACGTCCTTGGCGGAGAGCACGACCTCGTCGCTCACGGCCTTGCCGCTCACGCGCACGCGCCTCTCGCTCTCCCCCACGCTCGACAGAAAGTCCTGGGGGGTGTCGGACGTGGCCGCCTCGGTTGCGGGCGTTGCATTCATATCGCTCATTCGGCCGTCATCTTCCTTGCCAGTTGCTTGCCCACGATACGGGCGACTACGTTAAACAGCAGCACGCAAATCATCAGCAGTGCCGCGGTGCCCCAGACGATCTGCTGGGCCTCGGGGCTGCCCTCGCCATAGATCTTGTAGATGTGCACGGCCAGCGACTCGCCGGGACGGAACACGTTCCAGGCGCAGGTGGGGCTCGACAGGTTAAAGCTCAAGAAGTTGAGGCGGACCGGCGAGCTCATGCCCGAGGTAAAGAGCAGCGCCGCGGCCTCGCCAAACACGCGGCCGGCCGAAAGCACGATGCCGGTCACGATGGCGGGCATGGCCTCGGGAATCAGGATGTGCAGTGTGGCCTCCCAGCGAGTGAGGCCCATGGCCAGGCACGCATCGCGCTGGGCCTGCGGCACGTCCTCGAGCGCCTGCTGAATCACGCGCACCAGGATGGGGATGTTGAACATGGTGAGCGCGACGGCGCCGGAGATGATGGAGTACTTCCAGCCCAGCTGCACCGAGAACACCAGAAAGCCGAACATGCCGACGACGATGGAGGGCAGCGAAGACAACGTCTCGATGGCGGTCGAGGCGATGTCGCGAATGGGACCGTCGGGCGCGTATTCAACTAGGAAGACCGCGCCGCCCAGGCTGATGGGCACCGAGATGATCAGGGTAATCAGCAGCAGATAGAACGAGTCGAACAGCTGGTAGAGCACGCCGCCCTGCGTTCCGTTGGCGTGTGCGGGCTGCGTGAGAAAGCCCGGCTGGAACAGCGTCGAGATACCCTCGAACAGGATGTAGGCCACCATGGAGACGACGATGAGCATGACGATGGCGGCAATCGCCGTCAGCACGCCCGTGGCGATGCGGTCCTGCTTTTGGACGCGCCCGAGTCTCGTCTCGTCGATATGGATGCGCGTGCTAGCCACGAGCCTTCGCCCCCTTGCGGCCAATGAGATGGATGATCAGGATGAAGATGAGGCTCATGCCCATCAGCAGCAGACCGAGCGCCCACAGGACGTCGTCCTGGGCCGAACCCTCGGCATAGACCGCCATGGATGTGGTGAGCGTGGTGGTAATGGTCGAGGCCGGCGACAGCAGCGACGTCGGCATGGCCTCGATGCCGCCAATAACCATGCGCACGGCAAGCGTCTCGCCAAAGGCGCGGGTCATGCCAAGGATGACCGCGGTCATGAGCGACGGCATGGCGCTCTTGAGCACCACGTGCCAGATGGTCTGCCAGCGGGTGTAGCCTAGCGCGAGCGAGCCCTGACGGTAGCTATCGGGCACGGCACGCAGGCTATCGACCGAAAGCGTGGTCATCGTCGGCAGAATCATGACGGCCAGCACGATGGCGCCGGGCAAGATGCCCAGACCCGTGCTCACGTGGAAAACGCTCTTCATAAGACCGACGACCACGTGAAAGCCAATCAGGCCAAAGACGACCGAGGGAATGCCGGTCAAAAGCTCAATAAGCGGCTGAAAGACCTTGGAGCCAAACTTAGGGCTAATCTCGACCGCAAAGATGGCAGAGCCGATGGCGATGGGCAGTGCGATGAGCGTGGAGAGCACCATGACCGCAAACGAGGTGACGATCAGGGGCAGGGCGCCAGTGTAGGGCAGGCCGTTTTCGGCCGTGTTGGCCAGGTCCCACTTGGTACCGATAAAAAACTCGACGATCGAGACGCCGTCCTTGAAAAAAGCCGAGAGGCCCTTTTGGGCGACCATAAAGATGAGCGCGGCAACGACAAGCGTCACGAGCGCTACGCACGCACCCGTGACGCCCAGGCCCACGTTCTCAAGCTCGCGCTTTGGCAGCTGTTTTGCCATTGCAAACCTTTCCGGGGGCGATTACTTATTTAGCGGAGACCTTGCCACTGGCGTCCTTGACGACCTTCATGGCAGAAACGGGAATAAAGCCCTGCTCCTCGACGAGCTTGCCCTGGACGTCGTCGGAAAGCATGAACTCCAGGAAGGCCTTGGTGGCCTCGTCGGCGTCCTTAGCACAGTACATGTGCTCGGTCGCCCAGATCTTGAAGGAGTCGTCGGTGACGTTTGTGCTCTTGGGCTCGACGCCCTCGACCATGATGGCGTTGAACTTGGAGTCATCGAAGTGCGAGAAGTCAAGGTAGGAGATGGCGTTGTCGGTGCTGCCCATCTGAGTCTGGACATCGCCGGACTTGTCGAGCTCGGCGTCGCCCTTAAAGTCGACGGCCTCGTCGCCAAAGACGGCGGCCTCGAAGGTGGCGCGGGTGCCGGAGCCGGCCTTGCGGTTGAGAACGACGATCTTGGCGTCGTCGCCGCCGACCTCCTTCCAGTTGGTGATCTGGCCGGAGAAGATGCCCTTGAGCTGCTCGAGGGTCAGGTCGTCGACTGTCACGTTCTTGGAGACGACGGGGCCCATGCCCACGACGGCGACCTCGTGATCGACGAGGTTCTTGACCTGATCGGCCCCGAGCTTGGTCTCGGCGAAGACATCGGAATTACCGATGGTGACGGTGCCGGCGGCGACAGCGGTCAGGCCCTTGCCCGAACCGTTGCCCGAACCGGAGACGGAGACGTCGGGGTTGGCATCCATAAACTTCTCGGCAGCAGCCTCGACGAGAGCCTGGAACGAGGAGGCGCCGTCGTAGGTTACCTCGCCCGAGACGGACTCGGCAGCAGCGGCGCTACCCTTGTCGGCGGCGTCGGTTGCGCCTGCGCCGCCGCAACCAACGAGACCGAGACCGACGATGCTGGCAAGACCACCAGCGAGGCCGAGGAACTGACGACGAGAATAAGCCTGATCGAGCATGATCTTCCTTTCATACAAGCGACTCGCGGGCACCCTGCCCGCTTTGCTGTTTGGAAAGATACGGTCTCGATCGGGCAGCGCCCGCGTCAGCTGCGCTTTATTACGGGCATCTGATAGACCCTTACCGCAAGCGCGGCTCGGCTTTACAAACGAATAACAAACCCGCCACCAAGCATGACCCGCCTTTTACACCAATAAAAACAAAGTTGCGGTGAAATAGTTCCTGCTTGGCCATCAAATGGCCCATTCTAGGAACTATTCCACCGCAACTTAAAAAGCCCGGACGAAAGGGGTGCTAAGTTGTTAAAACGCCGCAGCCTTAAAGCTCAAGCTCGTTCAAACGTAAGATCGCCACGATATAAATCTTGAGCGCCTGCTTGAGCTGTTCCTCGTTGGCGCACTCGTTGGGACCGTGCATCTGGCCGCCCCACTCGGGCAGCTCCAGACCGGTCTCCTCGGGGCCAAACGAGACGGCGCGGGCAAAGTTGCGCGCGTACGTGCCGCCGCCCATGGCAAAGGGCTCAGCATGCTTGCCCGTAAACTCGTTATAGGTATCAATAAGTGCCTTCACGGCCGGATCGTCGGCAGAGACCGAGAACGGCACCTTCGCACGACCCACACGGCACGTCACGCCAAAACGGCCCACGAGCGGATCGAGCTGCTCGCGGATGGTATCGGCACTCGTGCTGTCGGGGAAGCGCACGTCGATGACCTGCTCAATATGGCCATCCGCCACGCGGATGACGCCAGCGTTGCAGGTAAGCGGGCCAAACGCCGGACTCGTCGCATCGATACCCAGGCCGCGACCATAGGCGTCCGCATGCACAAAGGCCAGGAACTTGACGAACTCGTGCTCGGCAGGCGTCAGCAGGCGCTCGTCGCGTGCACCAAACGCGTCCTCGGCCTCGCGCAGATACGCCACGATCAGCCCGACGGCGTTGATCGTTCCCTCTGGCATCGAGGCATGACCGCCAATGCCGTGGGCGAAAATCTGCGCATGCCCGTTATCAAGCGCCGTGATCTCCAGGCGGTCGGCGTTCTCAATGGGCGCCGGCAGCTCATCGGCGGCAATCGCGAGCTCGCAGATGGACTGCGACGGAATGGCATTGCTCGCCTCGGAGCCGCTCCACGACACGATGCGCCCGCCGTCGATCTTGGGACTCACGAACGTCGCCCCAAACTGGCCCTTCTCGGCATTGCAGACCGGAAACTCGGCATCGGGCGTAAACAAAAAGTCGGGGTCTGCGTGGTTCTCCAGATAATGGTGAACGTCGGACATGCCCACTTCCTCATCGCAGCCCAGCAGCGCGCGGAAAGTATAGCGCGGGGTAATGCCGTGCTTGAGCAGATAGGCGCCGGCGTAGAGTGACAGCACCGCCGGACCCTTGTCGTCGATAACGCCGCGGCCGAGCAGCCAGCCCTCGCGACGCTCCAGCGCAAACGGGTCGGTGTTCCAGCCCGGGCCGGCGGGCACCACGTCCACGTGGCAGATGGTCGCGAGCTGCTTGTCGCCGCGGCCAGGGATATCGGCAATGCCCACATAGCCCTCGTCGTCGCTCGTCTGATAGCCAAGCTTCTGCGCGATGCCGAGCGCACAGTCGAGCGCGTCACGGACCGGGCTCTGCATCGGCAGAAACTGCCACGGACGGATAGCTCACCAGCTGCTCGATATCGGCGACGACATCTTCCCAGACCTCGTCGACATACTCAGCGACGCTCTGCTCCACCTGATTCATAGACTGCCTCCTTACCAATGAGCGGCAAGCGTACCCGCCCCTCACATTTAGTTCCTAGATAGAGAAAAGTTTAGCAAGCTCGGCCACCGAGTGCACCACTGCATCGGCACCCGCCGCCTCATGCTCACCCGGCGCCGCCGCGCCCGAATAGATGCCGATGCACGGCACGCCCATCGCGTGCGCGCCCTCGACGTCGTTAAAGCGATCGCCGATCATCACGGCATCGTCCGCCGTCGCGCCGAGCGCCGCCAGGGCATCGCGAACCGAATCGGCCTTGGTCTCGCGCCCCTGCGGCGGATTCATGCCAACCACGGCTTCGAACTGAGAAAGACCAAGCTCATGCACCATGTCGATGCATTTGGCCTCCATGCGTGACGTCGCCACGGCCATACGCTTGCCCCGGGCGGCCAACTCATCCAGCAGCTCGGGAATCCCATCGAACACGGGGTACTCCTCCGGTCCCAGCTCATCAAAAAAGGCGCGGTACTCGTCGGCCACCACAAGCGACTCCTCGCGGGAAAAGCCGTAAAAGTCGTGAAAGCTCTTCCACAGGGGCGGCCCGATCATGCGGCGCAGATCACCCATCTGCGTCTCCGAAAACCCGCGCGCAGCCAGCGTCTTGCGCGTCGAGGTCATCACTGCCCGACCCGTATCGGCCACCGTGCCGTCAAAATCGAACAGCACAACCGGCCGCTCGCAAAGTTGCAATGCCGCCATCGGCACCCTTCTTCCCCAGTTGATGATTTCCACACCACCGCTTCAAACTGTTGACTATTCAACAATTGAACCTAGCAATGTAGAGCAACTCCACTATACTTGTCGCACTTTGCTTTCAGAAGGCGGCGCTGCCGCGCCCCAACGAAAGGTGCAATTATGTCTTTTGCCATCATAACCGACTCCACGTCGGACATCTCCCCCGCCCGTGCCCAAGAGCTCGGCATTTACGTGATTCCGCTGCATGTGATTATCGAGGGCGAGGACCTGCTCGACCAGGTGCAGATTACCGCCGAGGAATACGTCGCCCGCATGGCTGGCTCCGAGCAGCTGCCGCACACCTCGCAGCCGAGCGCCGGCGAGTTCAAGGCGCTGTTTGACCGCGTACGCGCCGATGGCCACGACAGCGCGATCTTTATCTCGCTGTGCAGCGAGTGGTCCGCCTGCTATTCCAACGCATGCCTGGTCGCCGAGACCCACGAGCTCGACGTGCGCTGCATCGATTCGCGCACCGGCTCGGGCGCCGAGGGCCTGCTGGTGGAGTACGCGCTGGCTATGCGCGAGGACGGCCGCAGCCTGGACGAGACCGAGGCGCAGATCCGCGCGGCCCTGCCCGACGCCCACCTGCTGCTGATTCCCCGCACGCTCGAGAACCTCGTTAAGAACGGCCGCGCGCCCAAGCTTGCCGGCCAGCTCACGCAGATGCTCAACATTCGCCTGGCCGTTTCGCCGGAGTGGAAATCGGGCGAGATCAAGGCCATCAAAAAGGGCCGCGGCGCCAAGCGCATCGTCGCCAACACCATGGCAGATTGCCTCGCGTTTTTGGACGAGCACCCGGGCTCAAGCGTGCGTGTGCTCACGACCGGCGCCGCCGAGGAGCAGGAACTTGTCAACGAGGCACTCGCGGGCCAGGATTACGTAGACGCCGGCACCGGCCCCATCGGCTGCACCATCGCCACCCATGTAGGCGTCGACGCCATCGCCATCAGCTACTGCCCCCGCTACCAGCCCATCCACTAGGGGCACCTTTACCACTTGCGGTGGAATAGGAACTGTTTTTGGCTTATCAGCCGCAAATCAATCCCTATTCCACCGCAACTTAGAAATCGGCGATCAGCCCAGCGGACCCTGAAACAGTTCCTGATGAGTGCCCATTCTCACCAGCCTAATCACTGGGTTAGTCTTATGGGGAAGATAAAGAACGACCACATCGACCAAGCCATCGGATAGGTGGAAATCGATGTGGCCGTTGTAGTTTCCGCCCGGGTTTGAGAGCTCGTGGGCGCCATACTCCGCCGGAAGTGACCCATGAGCCACAAGCTCTGCAACCGCCGCTTTAAACTCACTTTTTAGCTGCGGATGCATGCGCATCGTTCGTTTGTAGTCCACCTTAAATTGAGCCTCGACTTTAATCTCGAACATCGCTATTCCTCATCGAGGAATGACATAAGCTCATCAGCGTTATTGAATGACAGGCTATCGTCCGGCAAAATCCCCAGCTCATGAGCCTCGGCGATCACCATGGCGCGCCTCGTCACCTCGTTGGGCACCTCCGCCCTTCCTACAATCTCAAAAGGAATCTTTCGCTGATTTACCAGCTGCCGAACGGCAAGATTGAGATAGGAATTGAGGCTGAGGCCGACCGAATCCAAGAACTCAGTCGCCTGCTCCTTGAGCCCCTCTTCGATTCGAACCGTCGTAGGCTTAACTGTTGCTGTAGACATTTGCGACCTCCTCGCCCTCGTCTTTTACACCAGTATACCCAATATAAATGGCAATCTGATGTTAGATAACATCAGATTGCCATGCGTATTCATGTCGCGTGGGCACGATTGATCTACATCAGCCCGCTGAGCGCAATGTCAACGGCCTCGTTGAGGTCGTCGGTAATGTGTACCAGATCCGGATCGAGCGGGCTAATCATACCGGTGCTCATCACCGGGCCGTTGAGCCAGTCGAATAGGCCCTGCCAGTACTCGGTGCCCACCAGCACGAGCGGCATGCGCTTGACCTTGTGCGTCTGCACCAGCGTGAGAACCTCGAACATCTCGTCGAGCGTGCCAAAGCCGCCGGGAAATACGATGGCGCCCGAGCTGTACTTAACGAACATGGTTTTGCGCACAAAGAAGTAGCGGAAGTCCATGCCGAGGTTCACGTATTTATTGAGCCCCTGCTCGTGCGGAAGCTCGATACCCAAGCCGACCGACTTGCCGTTGGCGCTCGCCGCTCCCCTGTTGGCCGCCTCCATGACGCCGGGACCACCGCCGGTGATAACCGCCACGCCGCGCTGGGCGATCTTGCGGCCAACGGCGCGTGCCGCCTTGTAGAGCGGATCGGTCTTGGGCGTGCGGGCACTGCCGAAGATGGTCACCGCAGGACCAAGCTCGGCAAGTGCGCCAAAACCATCAACGAACTCTGCCTGAATGCGCAGCACGCGCCAGGGGTCGGTGTGCAACCAGTCGGTCGAGTCCTCGGGCGCCAGCAGGTTGGCGTAGGTGTTGTCCTTGGGAATCATGGGGCCGCGCATGACCACGGGGCCGCGGCGGTACGTCTCGTCGTAGGCAGGCTCGCCCTCGACGTTCTCATTCTTAATCATGGGTACTCCTATCGAGAAAAAGAAAAGCGGGCGGGGTCGACGCCATGCGTCAAACTCCCGCCCGAACATCAACTATTCGGTATGGTACCCACGATGCATCAAGTGCTTGCAAGCTATCGGTCATCGGTCGCGCAAGCGGTGTTAGCAAACGTGATGACCGGCCGGCGCTCGCCCCTTGCCGTTGCCCGCGCTCTGCAAGCGCCCGTGCTGCTCTTAGTAATCCACCGCCGCAGGGCTGTTCATCCAGTCGCTCACGAACGCGCCGTAGCGGCCCTCGATAATGGCCTGGCGGGCCCGCTGCATAAGGTTGAGCAGGTAGTAGATGTTGTGCATCGAAAGCAGAATGCCGCCGAGCATCTCCTTCTGCGTGACCATGTGACGGATGAGCGCACGGCTGTAACCGCCCGTGCACACCGGGCAGGTGCAGGTGGGATCGATGGGACCGTCGTCGTGCGCAAAGCGAGCGTTGCGGAAGTTGAGGCGACCCTCGCTGGAGAATGCCGTGCCCATACGGCCGGTGCGCGTCGGCAGCACACAGTCGAACATGTCGATGCCCACGCCCACGCCGCGCACGAGCGTGGTGGGGTTACCGACACCCATCAGGTAGCGCGGCTTATGCTTGGGCATGTACTCGCTCACGAGCGGCGCCAGGGTCTCGAACATGGTCTCGTGATCCTCGCCCACCGAATAGCCACCGATACCATAGCCCGGGAAGTCGCCGCACTCCTCCAGATGGCGCAGCGAGCGCAGGCGCAGATCCAGGTGCATGCCGCCCTGAACGATACCAAAGAGTGCCTGGTCGTCGCGGGTATGCGCCTTATAGCAGCGCTCGGCCCACATGCTCGACAGCTCGACGGCACGCTCAACGTAAGCGCGCGTGGCGGGATAGCCCGGGCACTGGTCCAGCTGCATGCAGATGTCGGAGCCGAGCTTCATGGCGATTTCCATGTTGTCCTCGGGCGTCCAAAACACGTGGCGGCCGTCGTAATCGTTGACGATAAAGCGCACGCCCTCGTCGGTGAGCTTGACGGCATCGTTGTGGCTGAAGACCTGGAAACCGCCCGAGTCGGTGAGGATGGGGCCGTGCCAGTTCATGAACTTGTGCAGGCCGCCCAGCTCGGCGATGGTGTCCTCGCCGGGACGCATGGACAGATGATAGGTATTGGCGAGCACGATCTGGGCGCCGAGCTTCTTGACAGTCTCGGTAGGAATGCCCTTGACGTTTGCCTTGGTGCCCACGGGCATAAAGATCGGCGTCTCGATGTCGCCGTGCGGGGTGTGCAGTACGCCGGCGCGCGCGTGCGTCGTCGGATCCTCGGCAATCAGGTCGAATTTAAAAAGGTTCTGGTCCATAAACTGGAACTCCTTGGTTGCGGTTCATACGCAAACCATTATACGGGCAACCCGCAAGAAGCACCGACTCGACAGAAACTGGCGCGAGGAGGATACGGCAGGGACACGGCAAATGAGCGTGGATTTTTGGACGCTTACCGGATGAGCGTGGATAATCTCCCACTTTTGCCCAAAGCACAGCCCAAAAACGGGAGATTATCCACTTTCATTCTGCGGGCACTCATTTAAGTACGTCCCCGATGAGTGGAGCTATTTACCAGCCACGCCAACGCCGATGTTTTGGCAACGCCGATGTTTTGACAACGTCAGTGAGCGGTCACCAGGGCGAACAAATTGGCATGAAAAGAGGGCGGCATTGACCTTCTGGTCATGCCGCCCTCTTTGAATGACAAGTTGTCGCCCTGGTGACCGCGCAGCGT
>URUW01000056.1 GCA_900551205.1 uncultured Collinsella sp.
GACGCTGCAAACCCGCCAGAGCGGCAATCTGCCTTTCAACTTCGGCGGCATGACCAGAAGGTCAATGCCGTCTCGTTTCAAGGCACCTTGCTCGCTCTGGCGGGTTTTCGCTCATATGACCCAATCCGCTGTCAAGAGCCACAATGGCCCCGCCGACCGCTTGCAATCGGTCGGCGGGGCCTGCCGTTAACCCGTCCCGGTCCGCCCCCGGCATGTCATCGACGCCTTCGGCTCAGTCTCATATCCGCGGATACCGTTCTGTCGGCCCGCACTCCATTCCTTCGGCGGGGTTCCCCAAGTCTGTCGAGGCGCATGCGGAGGGCTCCGCGCGCACAGCGAAATAGGGGGTATCCCCGAAGGCCGCCCGGCTCGCCGGGGCGGGGGCTATGTCTATTCCGCGCCCTCCCGGCACATCATGCCGAGGGCCCAGAGCCACCTCACGAGCTCGGCCGCGGTGGCCGCGTTAGCCTTCGCCTGGGGCATGCCGCGGGCGAGCATCTCCTCGCGCCGCCGCAGGAGCCGCTCGGATCCCTTCCTCCCGTGCATCCTTATCTCGAGGGGCACGCCCGTGTCCCTCGGCATGAGCTTCGGCTGGTGCCGCGCCGCGGCGTAGCACCATGAACCCTCAACGGCCAGCTTCCTCACGAGCGCGTTGCCCGCACCGCTGATGCCTCCGAGCCGCACGGAGTCGCCGCTCGACCTCTGACTCGGCGCGAGGCCGAAATAGGCCGTGACCTGCCTTCCGGAACGGAACCTCGTGAAGTCGCCGACCTCGGCCGAGAAGGCTGCGGCCAGCGCGAAGGCGCAGCCCTTGATCGACTGGAGGGCGGCCACCTCCGCGGCGATCGGGCTGGCATCCACGGCCGCCCTGTACTCGGAGAGCAGATCCGCCCGGGCCTCCGCCGCGGCCTCGACCTCGCTCCTCAGAGCGGCGAGCGTCCGAACCCCGCCATCGTCCTCCGGCCTGACCTTGTCGAGCCACCTCAGGAAGTCGTAGGTCCAGTACTTCCTCGGGTTGCCGGCGGGCGTGGTGCCGCCGTAGGCGAACCCTCGCTTTGCGAGGAAGGCGAGCAGCCGCTGCTTGGCGGTCGCCAGGCGCGCGGTCGCCCCGTCGTAGGCGCCGGCGAGGTCCCTGATGCCCTCGACCTCGGGGGAGGGGACCCATACGGGGGAGATGTCGTGGGCGAGTATCGCCTTGGCCATCCTGGCGGCGTCGTTCCTGTCGTTCTTGGAGGCCGAGTCGGCGGCCGACCTGGGGATCTTCGAGACCGCGGCGACGACACACTCGACGCCGAGCCCGGCGAGCTCCCTCTGCGGGGCGAAGCCGGGGTAGCCGCTCTCGTAGGCCGCGAGCGACGGCCCGGGGAACCCACCCATCCACCCGGCGATCTCGCCCCAGGGGTTGCCGGGGAACCTCCTCGTCACGGCCTCGCCGGTGTCCGCGTCGAGGGCGCAGACGGTGGTCGACCTCAGGTGGACGTCCATCCCGAACGCGGTAGAATACTTTGGCATGGGAGCCTCCCAACCTCGTTGCGGCGCGGCTGCGCCTATGGCACTTCAACATCATTGTCGCAGCCCCGACCCGCGGTCACGAGCGGGGGCTCCTATCTTTTTAGTGCCCTCGGATTGGGTCATAGTGTCTGTCCGTCCTCTATCTGCGGCGTTGCTATGGCTGTCAGTTGTGCGACAGTTTGGGGGTGGTTATTGGGGACAGACTTAAATGAGTAGTCGTTGGGGACGTTCTTGAATGACTAGTCGTTTAAGAACGTCACCAATGACTAGGCGGAGAAAAATTCTTAAAAAAGTTCTTGCCCTTCGCCCGATCGTCCGTATAATAAACTTCGTTGCTTGATAGCACGCACCTATTCCTCGGTAGCTCAATGGTAGAGCACGCGGCTGTTAACCGCGCTGTTGTAGGTTCGAGTCCTACCCGGGGAGCCAGAATTTTTCAGCCCATTCCGCTGGGCTTTTAAATTCCTCGGTAGCTCAATGGTAGAGCACGCGGCTGTTAACCGCGCTGTTGTAGGTTCGAGTCCTACCCGGGGAGCCAGGTTGTAAAACCCGTCGCTTATGCGGCGGGTTTTTTTATACCGCGATCGCCTGGCGCGAACGTTACCATATCAACATTTCGTGTCGAGGATGTAATCCCGCGACCCACCACCTCAACATGGCGCGCTCGTTGTAGAATATTGCAATGATTGCTCCCACGAGATGGTGCCGCGAGCACCAGATAAGGAGATTCTTGTGTCTGAGACCATTAACGGCAGCCTGAGCGTCTCGAACGACGTTATTGCCGATATTGCCGGTTATGCCGCGATGACGTGCTATGGCGTTGTCGGTATGGCTGAGCAGCTCCAGGGCGCCGAGAGCGTGCGCCTGCTTGCCGGTCAGCGCCTCCGCAAGGGCGTGCTTGTCTCCGCCGACGAGAACGGCCTTACGGTCGATCTTCACGTCGTGCTCGAGAACGGCGTCAATATGAAGTCCGTCTGCCACAATCTTTCGAGCTCCGTTGCCTTCACTCTGCAGGAGATCGCCCAGATCGATCCCGCCAGCCTTAAGATCGGCATTCACATCGACGCGCTCAAGAGCCGTCTGAACTAGCATCCGAAAACGGAGATTCAAATACCCATGATTGCAAAGACCATTCGCACCTGTTTTCCGATCGCTGCGGCTGCTGTTTCCGACAAGGCCGAGGAGATCAACAAGCTCAACGTCTTCCCCGTACCCGATGGCGACACCGGCACCAATATGTCGCTCACGCTCGCCTCGGTGACTAAGGAGCTCTCCGCCCTTCCTGCCGACGCCGACATGGAGGCCATCGCCGGTGCCATCACCCATGGCTCCCTGATGGGTGCCCGTGGCAACTCCGGCGTCATCACCTCGCAGATTCTGCGTGGTGTGGCCGAGGGCCTTGTCTCTGCCGATGAGCCCATCACGTCCGCCAACATCGCCTATGCGTTCCGCCGAGCCGTCAAGGTTGCCTTCCAGGCCGTCCGCAAGCCCATCGAGGGTACGATCCTCACGGTGCTGCGCGATGTTTCGACCAAGGCAGACGAGTGCGAGAAGAAGAAGTTCTCGGCCGAGGACGCGCTCGACGCCATCGTCGTCGAGGCCTATCAGTCCGTCGCCCGTACGCCCGACCTGCTGCCCGTTCTGAAGGAGAACGGCGTGGTCGACTCCGGCGCCTTTGGATTTGCCATCTTCCTTGAGAACTTTGTTGCCGCCGCGCTTGGTCGCAGCACCGTTGTCGAGGATTTCTCCGCCACGTTTGACTCCGCTGGCTCTGCCCGCGACGCGGCCCTCGACCGCGTTGAGATTGAGGCCAACGACGACTGGGAGGGCTCGGAGTTCCGTTACTGCAACGAGTTCCTCTTTAAGGCCGATGCCCCGTTTGATGAGGACGAATGCCTTAAGTTCCTGGGCTCCATGGGCGACTGCGAGCTGCTCGTGGGTGCTTACCCCGATTACAAGATTCACGTGCACTCCAACACCCCCAACCTGGTGCTCGAGCACATGCTGCAGCTTGGCCAAATCTACGAGGTCTTTATCCACAACATGGAGATGGAGGCCCACGACCGTACCGCCAAGATCCACGAGGACCAGGAGAAGGCCGCCGAGCCCGCCAAGGCGCTGGGGTTTGTCGCCGTTGCCGCCGGTTCCGGCGAGGCCGACATCCTCAATTCCCTCGGCGTCGACGTGATCGTGTCGGGTGGTCAGACCATGAACCCCTCGACTGCAGATCTGCTGGGCGCCGTTGACCAGGTCAACGCGACCTCGGTCATCATCCTGCCCAATAACGGTAACATCCGCATGGCCGCCGAGGCTGCCGCTTCTGCCTGCACCGACAAGAAGGTTGCCGTCGTTCCCACTAAGACCGTCCCGCAGGCCTTCTCCGCGCTGTTCGCGGTCCTGCCCGATTCTGAGCTCGAGGACGCCGTTGCCGCCATGGTCGACGCCATCAGCGAGGTCCGCGATGGCGAGGTCACCCGTGCCGTGCGCGATTCCAGCGCCTCCGACGGCTCGCCGATTCACTCCGGTGACGTCATGGGTATCATTGCCGGTTCCATTGACGTGGTCGGCTCCGATGTGAAGCAGGTCACGCTCGATTGCATCAACCGCATGCAGGAGGAAGAGGAGGGTGACGCGCTGACGATTCTGGCCGGCGAGGAGCTGTCTGATGAAGCCTTCCAGGAGATCGTCGACGCCATTGAGGAGGCTCAGCCCGATTTGGAGGTCGACGCTCATCGTGGCGAGCAGCCGCTCTACCCCGTGATCTTCTCGATCGAGTAGGCATCTGGTCATGTCCGAGCTGTGCTCCGTGCCGCGCGTCTCGGAGCGCTTTGCCCAGAGCAATGCGCTCGACGAGGATATCGCGCGACTCAAATATGTTTCGGGTAAACGTGAGGAGGCCCTTCGCCGTCTGGGAATTCGGACGGTGGGGGACCTCCTTCTCCATATCCCCCATCGATACCTCGACTTTACCCGCTCGTGGTCCATCGAGATGGCGGCCATCGGTACCGTGTGCACCATCATCGCCACGGTTGACCGTATCGTCCAAAAGCAGCCGCGCCCGCGCATGCAGGTGACCGAGGTCTCGCTTG
This sequence comes from uncultured Collinsella sp., assembly GCA_900551205.1. Taxonomy (GTDB): domain Bacteria; phylum Actinomycetota; class Coriobacteriia; order Coriobacteriales; family Coriobacteriaceae; genus Collinsella. Next base: position 4,602 of record URUW01000056.1, read on the forward strand.
TTGACGAGACGGGCGTGCTGCAGGTCGCCTTTTTCCGCCAGCCCTGGATTGCCCAGCAGCTTAAGCGGGGCGACCGCCTGGCCGTGATGGGTAAGGTCGAGTTTGCCTACGGTTTTAAGCAGATGGCCTCGCCGCATTTTGAAAAGCTCGAGGACGGGCGTGCCGCGGGCACGATCCTGCCGGTCCATTACGTGAGCGATGGCGTGAGCCAGGCGTGGATGCGCCGCATTGTAAGCGGCGCGCTCGAGGTTGTCGGCAATCCCTTTGATCCCATTCCGGCACCGCTGCGCGCAAAGCGGAAGCTCATGAGCAATGCCCGTGCTTTGCGCTCGATCCACTTTCCCTCGAGCATGGCTGAGCGCGATATCGCGCGCGCACGGCTTGCCTACGAGGAGTGCCTCTACCTGCAGCTGGCGCTGCGCCTGCGCAACGACGGCGGCCTGGTCGATGTGGTGCCCTATGCCCACACCGCGGGCGATCACCTGGCCGCGCTCAAGCAGGCCCTGCCGTTTTCGCTGAGCGACGAGCAGCAGGCCGCGTTCCAGGATATCCTGCGCGATATGTGCGATGGCGGGCGCGTGATGAACCGCCTGCTGCTGGGCGATGTCGGTACCGGTAAGACCGCCGTTGCCGCCTGCGCGCTGGCTGTGGCTGCCGATAGCGGTACGCAGGCCTGCGTTATGGCGCCCACGGGCGTGCTGGCGCGCCAATATGCCGATAAGACCGGCCCTCTGCTCTCGCAGACCGGCATGTCATGGGCGCTTCTGACGGGTGCCACGCCGGCCGCAGAGCGCGAACGCATCCATTCACAGCTGGAATCGGGCGAGCTTGACGTGCTCTTTGGCACCCACGCGGTGCTTTCGGATGACGTTGCGTTCAAGCACCTGTCGCTCGTGGTCATCGATGAGCAGCACCGGTTTGGCGTCGGCCAACGCAACGCCCTGCGCGCGAAGGGCCCCGGTGCCGATCTGCTCGTTATGACGGCAACGCCCATCCCGCGTACGCTGGCGCTTTCGGTCTACGGCGATCTGGACACGAGCATCATCCGCCATCGGCCCGTCCCTGGCGCTGGCGTGATGACACGCGTGCTTACCGAGTCGAGCCGCGACCTTGCCTATGGCGCCATCCGCGAGGCGCGTGAAAAGGGTCAGCAGGCCTACGTGATTTGCCCGCTCGTGGAGCCGAGTGACTCGGTTGATGATCTGGAGGACGTGCCCGGTATCGCCCGCGACGACGAGGGCCGCGTGACGGTCCCCGTGCCGCTGCACGATACGGCGACCGAGCTCGATCGCCTGCGTCTGGCGTTGCCGGGTCTTGCCATCGAGCGCCTTCACGGCCGCATGCCGGCGGGGGAGAAGGATCGCGTGATCGACGCCTTCAAGCGCGGCGAGATCGACGTGCTCGTCTCGACTACGGTGGTCGAGGTGGGCGTCGACGTGCCCAACGCCACCGTCATGGTCATCGAGAACGGTGAGCGCTTTGGCTTGGCGGCCCTGCACCAGCTGCGCGGCCGCGTGGGCCGCGGCAGCGTGTCGGGCACCTGCCTGGTCATGACGCACTCCAAGGGCAACGGCGGCGCTTCGGCGGCGCAAGAGCGTCTCCAGTCGCTCGAAAAGACCTCGGACGGCTTTACGCTCGCCCAGATGGACCTTCGTCTGCGCCACGAGGGCGAAATCCTGGGGTACCGCCAGCATGGCGGTGTGACTCTGCGCTTTGTCGACCTGGATGCCGACGAGGAGCTGATCGAGTGGGCCCATTTGGACGCGGTCGAGCTCTTGCGGTATGCTTGCAACCTTGACTCCGTGGCGACGCGCCCCCTGCGCGATGCGGTCGCCATGCGATATCGACACATTTTTAAGGAGGTCAGCGGAGGATGAGAATCATCGGCGGCGAATGGCGCGGTCGTAAGATCGAGGAGCCCCGTGGTCGCGATGTCACCCGCCCCACGACCGATCGCGTGCGCGAGGCATGCGCATCTATGGTCATGTCGGCATTCGACTTCGATCTGGACGAGGTCCGCGTGCTGGACGCCTTTGGCGGCTCCGGTGCCTTAGGGTTAGAGATGCTCTCACGTGGTGCCCGCTCACTCACGACGTTCGAGATCGATCGGAATGCCGCGCGGCTCATTACCAAGAATATCGAGTCGCTCTGCCATGACCGTGCGCGTTGGCGCGTGGTAACGGGCGACATGCTGGCGAGCGCCTCGCGCGGTCGTGTGCCGGGCGGCCCCTTTGATCTGGTCCTGCTCGACCCGCCCTATGCTTTTGGTGCCGAGCCGGTCGAGATACTGCTGCAGAACCTGGCTCAGCAGGGTCTGCTTGCACCTGGCGCTTATGCCCTGTTTGAGCATGCCGCCGCCGATGCGGGCGCGCATCCGGCAGGCTTTGAGATCGTGCGCGAGAAGCGCTACGGCATTACCTCGGTCGACCTGCTTCGTTGGGTCGGCGAGGGCGAGGATGACGATACCGTCGCCGATGCCGATGGCAGCGACGGCACGACTTTTCAGGAGGATGCTCATGAATGACACCATCAACCGCGTGATCGTCCCGGGCACCTTCGATCCCATCACGTTTGGCCATATCGATGTGATCCGCCGCGCCCGTCGCATCTTTCCCAGCGTGATCGTCGCTGTTGCCGAGTCGCAGGGCAAAAACGGCGTGGGCACCACGTTTATGCTCGATGAGCGCGTGGCGCTGGCCCGCGAGGCGCTCGGCGATATCGACGGCGTCGAGGTCCTGCCCTTTACCGGCCTCTTGGTCGACTTCGCTCGTGAGCAGGGGGCGGGGGCCGTGGTCAAGGGCCTGCGCGCCATGACCGACTTTGAGTATGAGCTGCAGCAGGCCGACCTCAACTATCGCTTGGATAACGAGCTGGAGTCCATCTTTGTCATGAGTGCTCCGCAGTACGGCTACATCTCGAGTTCGGTGGTGCGCCAGATTGCTTCGCTCGGTAGCGACGTTTCCAATTTTGTTCCGCCCAATGTGGTCAAAGCGCTCAAACATCGCTTTTCGTGACGTTTCTTATTGCCTGGTGGCATGTGGTAAACTAGCACGATGATATGTTACCTATGAAAGGAGACCGGATGCCGGGCGAGAATTTTCCTGGCGATAGGATCGTCAGCTTGGTCGATGAGCTCGAAGGGCTGATCGAGGAAGCCAAGCCGCCTTTCGGCAAGAACGCTCAGTTCAAGGTCATCGACGCCGACGTGTTCTTCAACATCCTCGACGAGATCCGCATGAGCTATCCCGAGGAGTGGCAGAAGTCCCGCCGTATCCTTAAGGAGCGCGAGGAGCTTATGGCTTCCGCCGCCGCCCAGGCCGATTCCATCATCGCCGACGCTCAGCAGCAGGCCCTCACCATTGCCGGTGAGCAGGAGATCGTCCGCTTGGCACAGCAGCAGGCCGACGACATCCGCGATCGTGCCCAGCAGTACGAGCGCGAGACGCGTTATGCTGCCGAGGACTACGCAGAGCAGGTCTTTACGCACCTGGAGGAGAACCTCAAGAGCCTGACCGGCACCGTTACCCGTTGCCGTCAGCAGCTCAACGAGGGTGCCGCCCAACAGAATGGTCAGTGGTAATGGCTGAGTTCCCGAGCGTTACCGTCGATCTTTCTGAGCAGCTCGAGTTTCCTGGTGATTCGTATCCGCTGACCGGCAAGGTCGATGTTGCCACCTACACGGTGGGCGAGAAGGAGTACCAGCTACAGGACGGCATCGACTACGACGTTGTCTTTACCAATGCCGGTACCGGTGTCTTGCTCACGGGCATGGTCCGCGCGCACGCCACCGGCGAGTGCGACCGTTGCCTGGAGCCTGCCTCGTTTGATATCGCCGGCGAGATCGAGGAGTTCTACCTCTTTGAGGAGCCCGAGGATCCCGAGGCCTACGAGGACGGCTACGAGCTCCTGGGTGAGGACCGCATCGTCGATCTGGGTGAGCCCATCAACGACGCGGTCGTCATGGACACGCCGTTTGTCGTTCTGTGCAAGCCCGATTGCCGCGGCCTGTGCCCCACTTGCGGTTGCAATCTCAACGTCGAGCAATGCGATTGCGCCGCCCAGGCAGAGGCAGAATGGGCCGCTGCCACGGAAAATCCATTTGCAGCATTGAAGAATCTCAAGCTCGATGAGTAAAACTGTGGTAGTATCGCTACTTGCGCGTAATCGCCACACTGGATAGTTCATAAGGAAGGTCACTATGCCCGTACCTAAACAAAAGCAGGGTCGTATCCGCACTCACACCCGTCGTTCCGCCAACATGAAGATCTCGGCTGCGGCTCAGTCCACGTGCCCCCGTTGCGGCGCTGTCAAGCTTCCGCACCACGTGTGCCCCAGCTGCGGTTTCTACAAGGACCGCGAGGTTATCGTTACCGAGTAACGGTATACTCTGGATGCGATGCCGTTCCAAATGGAACCACAATGGCCGGCTCAATGAGTCGGCCATTTTTGTATAAGGAGTATGTATATGAGTAACGTTCGCGTTTGTGTAGACGTTGTGGGCGGAGACGAGAAACCTCAGGTTGTTCTCGATGGTATCGAGGCTGCACTTGCCGCCGATCCCGATATCGAGGTCCTGGCAGTCGGTCCCGCCGAAATCGTCAATCTCTTTGCCGCGGCCCATGCACGTGTGGAGGCTCTGGAAGCCCCTGACATTATCGCCATGGATGACGATCCCATTCGCGCCGTGATGACCAAGCGCAAGTCCTCGATCGTGCTTGCCTGCCGCGCCATCAAAAAGGGCAACGCGGACGCGTTTTTCTCCGCCGGCTCCACCGGCGCCATGACCGCTGCCGCGACCGCCTACGTCACACCGTTTAGATATATGGCCGAAGGCAAGAAGCAGCCGGTGCGCCCCTGTTTGACCAATGCGCTGCCCAATCGTGCCGGCGGCCTGACGGTGCTGTGCGACATGGGCGCCAACCCCGATGTCGAGGTGGACGACATGGTGCGTTTT
>URUW01000057.1 GCA_900551205.1 uncultured Collinsella sp.
GCGCCCGGCCTGCGGCTACTATGGGGCCGACGCACCAACTTGAGATGCTGCGCATACAAAGTTGGAAGGGTCTGAATTGCACTTCGTTGGGATGGGCCCGTTTCCCCATGGGAACTTTGCTTGGCAGGACTCTAATTTAAATTCAGCATAAACAGGGGCGCCCTCTTTGAGGACGCCCCTGTTCTGGCTTGTTTGCGGTTGTCGACGCGATACTTTGCCTCGTCTTGCCTTATGCCAAGAACTCCTTGGTGGTCGCCACGATGTTGGCGGCGTCCAGGCCGTACTTGTGCAGGAGCTCGGCACCCGGGCCGGACTCGCCGAAGGTGTCGTTGACGCCAATCTTCTTGAGCGACGTCGGGCACTGCTCACACAGGACGTCGGCAACGGCGCTGCCCAGGCCACCGATCACAGAGTGCTCCTCGACGGTCACGACGTGGCCGGTCTTGGTGGCGCTCTTGACGATCAGGTCGGCATCGATGGGCTTGATGGTGTGCATGTTGATGACCTCGGCGTCGATGCCCTCGGCAGCGAGCTGCTCGGCGGCCTCGAGGGCCTCGCCGACCATCAGGCCGCAAGCGATGATGGTCACATCGGCGCCCTCGCGCATGACAATGCCCTTACCCAACTCGAACTTGTAGGTCTCGGGGTCGTTGATAACCGGCGAGGCCAAACGAGCGAAGCGCATGTACACCGGGCCGTCGCACTCATAGGCGGGCCTCGACGTCGTCGGCCGGAACGATCACGGTCATGCCGGGGATGACGCGCATGAGGGCGATATCCTCGCAGCACTGGTGCGTGGCGCCATCCTCGCCCACCGAGATACCAGCGTGCGTGGCACCGATCTTGACGTTAAGGTGCGGATAGCCGATGGAGTTACGGACCTGCTCAAAGGCGCGGCCGGCGGCGAACATGGCAAAGGTGCTCGCAAAGGCAACGCGACCGGTGGTCGCGATACCGGCGGCAACACCCATCAGGTTGCTCTCGGCAATGCCCACATCGAAGAAGCGATCGGGGCAGGCAGCCTTAAACTTGCCGGTCTGCGTGGCAGCAGCCAGGTCGGCGTCGAGGACCACAAAGTCGTCGTGCTCGTTGGCGAGCTCGACGAGGGCCTCGCCGTAGCTTACACGCGTGGCGATTTTCTTGACGTCTGCCATCCTAGAGCTCCTCTCCGGCGGCCGTGAGCTCTGCCATGGCCTGCTCAAACTGTTCATCGTTGGGGGCCTTACCGTGCCAACCCACCTGGTTCTCCATAAAGGAGACGCCCTTGCCCTTGGTGGTCTCGGCGATAATGGCGGTCGGCTGGCCCTTGGTGGCGCGAGCCTCGGCAAAGGCGGCGCGGATCTGGTCGAAGTCGTTGCCGTCGGCGAGCTCAACCACGTGGAACTTGAACGCGCGGAACTTGTCGGCGAGCGGCATGGGGTCGTTGACCTCCTCGACGGGACCGTCAATCTGAAGGCCGTTGTGGTCGACGATCACGCAGAGGTTATCGAGCTGCTGGTTGCCGGCAAACATGGCGGCCTCCCAGACCTGGCCCTCCTCGCTCTCGCCATCACCCAGCAGGGCGTACGTGCGATAAGTATCGCCCCAGTGCTTGGCGGCAACGGCCATGCCCACGGCGGCGGAAATGCCCGGGCCGAGCGAGCCGGTGGACATGTCGACGCCCGAGGTGTCGTTCATGTTGGGGTGACCCTGCAGGTGGCTGCCGATGTGGCGCAGCGTCTCGAGGTCCTCCTTGGGGAAGAACCCGCGCTCGGCGAGCACGGCGTACAGGCCCGGAGCGCAATGGCCCTTGGAGAGCACAAAACGATCGCGGTCGGCCTTGCGGGGATCGGCCGGGTCGACGTTCATTTCCTCAAAGTACAGATAGGTCATGATGTCGGCAGCGCCGAGCGAACCGCCCGGATGGCCGGACTTGGCAGCGTGCACGCCGGTGACGATGCCCTTCCTTACCTCGTTGGCAACCTTTTTGAGCTCTTCGTCGCTCATTGTGCCTTCCTTTCATCCTCATTAGACAAAATGCGCACGGCACGGAAAGGTAATCCCAACACAGCCGCAATGCACGTACGTCATTCATTATGCTGGAAACTGATGGCTTTACCAGAGTTTTTATCATTATTTGAACAATTTAGCAGGCAGAACCGCTGATGAAACGGTTTATCAATGTGAACGTCTTTTGGATAGAACGCGGTCGCCCCTACGCGCTAATGTCCTTGAATCCCTCGCCGAAGGCTTCCGTAACATCAGCGACCGTCACAATGGCGTGAGGATCGCGCTCGCGCACGATCGTCTTAAGGGTATTGAGCTCTCGACGGCTCACGATGACCATAATCACCGGCTTCTCGGCACCCGAATACATGCCAGTCGCCTTAAACTTGGTACAACCACGACCCAGGCCATACATGATATCGGCAGCGATATCAGGGAACTTGTCCGAGATGATGAGGACCATACGGCGTTTGTTGCCACCATCGACCACGGCATCGATCACGTAGCCGCTAATGACCATCGAAAGGCCTGCATATAGCGCGTTTTCGATTGAAAAGACCGGAGCCGACAGCGCACATACGGCAACATCGATTGCCATGACGGTCGAACCCACCGGCAGCGAGGTGTTACGCGAGATGATTTGGCCAATCGTGTCCGAGCCGCCGGTGTTGGCGCCGGCGCGCAGCACCATGCCGTAACCAATGCCCGTGATAATGCCGCCCCACATAGCGGGAAGCATCAGGTCTGCATGTGCCAGAGGCGCTACAAACGGGGCGAACAGATCGGTAAAGAAGCCCAGCAGCACAAAGCCCGTCGCGGTCTGCACCACGTAGAACATGCCGCCCTCGCGCATAACGACCAGCAGCAGCAAGGCATTCATCACGATGGTCTGGATACCGACGGGAAGCGACACGCCTCGCGCCGCGCCGACTGCTTGGATAATAGTCGCAAGGCCCGTAACGCCACCGGCGGCAAGACCATTGGGAATCAAAAACAGGTCGGTCGCGATGGCGGCCAAGGCACACCCCAACATAATCTGGGGCAGATCGTGAAAGAAGTTCATCGAAAGAATGCGCTTGATGTCCAGACGATATGCCATGCTGCCTCCCTCAAAAAAGCGCACCCCATCGGATGCGCTTTGAACTTCTTCTTGTATTCGATTCTACCGATTCGCCGGACAAAAACCACCCCTGCGCAGGGTTTGCTCTGGATACAAAACCACCCTGCTGGGAGGGTTTTAATCCATTTCCACATAAACCGGGCGGTTTATGCAGATGGGGTCTCCGCGTCAGCGTTACCAGTGGCCCAGCGATGGTAGCCAATAACAAACGGGTCCAGGTCGCCATCGTCAAGAACGGCCTCGACATTGCTGGTCTCCACGCCCGTGCGTAGGTCCTTGACCATCTGATACGGGTAGAGCACGTAGCTGCGAATCTGGTTACCAAAACCGATCGTGGTCTTGGGTCCACGAATCTCGTCGAGCGCCTCGGCGCGCTTCTCGAGCTCGATCTCGTACAGACGGGCCTTGAGAATCTGCATGCACGCGGCCTTGTTTTGAATCTGGCTGCGCTCGTTTTGGCAAGTGACAACGATGCCGCTGGGAAAATGCGTCACGCGTACGGCGGAGTCGGTGGTGTTGACACCCTGTCCGCCCGGGCCGCTCGCGTGATACACGTCCACGCGGATATCGTCGGGACTGATCTCGATGTCGATATCGTCAGGCAGCACGGGGATGACCTCAACGCCGGCAAACGTGGTCTGGCGGCGCTTCTTGTCGTCGGTGGGGCTAATGCGCACCAGACGGTGGACGCCGGCCTCGGCGCGCAGCATGCCAAACGCGTCCTTACCCTCGACGGTAAAGGTCGCACGGTCGATGCCGATGACCTCGGCTGCGGGGCAGTCGTTAATGGTGACCTTCCAGCCGCGACGCTGGCAGTACTTCATGTACATCTTGAAGAGCATGAAGGTCCAGTCCTGCGCCTCCAGGCCGCCCTGTCCGGGCTTGATGGTCACAATCGCGTCGCCGTGATCGAACTCACCGGTAAACCAGCTCGAAAGCTCGAGCTCGTCGATAGCGCGGGCCAGGCGTTCTGCCGTAGCGGCAGCCTCCTCGCGCAATGCGGCGGCATCGGGGTCGTCGCCCATCTCCTCGGCAAGCTCCAGCGCCGCGCGGGCGTCAGATAGCTCGCCGCGCGCGGTATCCACAGCAGCGATATCTTCCTTGGCGCGAGCGATCTCCTCCATGGTGGCGCGAGCGGCGTCGGCGTCATCCCAAAAGCCGGGGGCCACGCTTTTGGCCTCGAGCTCGGTCACGCGCGTGCGCTTCTCGTCCAAATGAAGATACGACTCGACCTCGCCGAGCCGGTCCGCAAACGCGTCCAGCTCGACGGGCGCTATCTCTAAAGCCTCGGCCATTAACGATTCCTGCCGTGGCAGTACTTGAACTTCTTGCCGCTGCCGCAGGGGCAAAGGTCGTTGCGGCCCACGTTGACGTACGGGTCGTCGCTCTCGTCCTTACGGTAGGTGGTCACCTTGCCGCCGTTGTTGACGGCAGCCGGGCCGCCCTGGACAGCCGTGCGAGCCTGAACCCGTGCCTGCTTACGCAGCACCGAGTTGCCGTTGTCGCCATCGACATCGGCGGGGCCGGAGAAGCGCGCACCCTCGAGTGCAGGGTCTTCCTTGTGCTCCACGGCCTGCGGGGCAGCCTTGATCTCGATGCGCAGAACGGTGCGCAGATAGTCCTCGTACATGGTGTCGACGAGCATCTGGAACGCGCCGTAGGCCTCGGTCTTGTACTCGACCAACGGGTCGCGCTGGCCAAAGCCGCGCAGGCCGATGCCGGTCTTGAGATAGTCCATCTCCTGCAGGTAGTTCATCCAGCGGGTATCGATAACGCGCAGCATGACCTGGGTGTTGAGCTCGCGCATGAGGTCCTCGCCCAAGCGCTCGGCCTTCATGTTGTAGCACTTCTCGACGTAGGCCAGGACATCGGCAGCCAGGGCCTCAAAGTCCTCGTCGGGGAACTTGGGCGTATCGATATGCCCGGTGAGCTCCACGACCCACTTGCGCAGGCCCTCGAGATCGCGCTCGCCATCGTGGCTGTCCTTGGTGCAGAACTCCTGCACGCAGCGGTACACGGTGTCGTGCATGACCTCGGTGATGTGGTCGGTCAGATCCTTGCCGTCCAGAATCTTGTTGCGCTCGGCGTAGATGACCTGGCGCTGCTTGTTCATGACGTCGTCGTACTCAAGGACGCTCTTGCGCATGGAGAAGTTGATGCTCTCGACCTTGTGCTGGGCGCTCTCGACGGCCTTGGAGATGATCTTGTGCTGGATGGGCATGTCGTCGCCCATGTCGGCCGTGACCATCATCTTGGAGACGCGGTCCATCTTGTCGCCGCCGAACAGGCGCATGAGGTCGTCCTCGAGCGACAGGTAGAACTGGGTCTCGCCCGGATCGCCCTGACGGCCGGAGCGGCCGCGCAGCTGGTTGTCGATACGACGGGACTCGTGGCGCTCGGTGCCGATAACGGTCAGGCCGCCGGCGGCAAGCACGCGCTCGCGCTCGGCCTTGCAGGTCTCCTTGGCCTCGGCGTTAAACTGCTCAAGCTGCTCGGGCGTCACGTCCTCCATGGTCAGGCCCTCGTACTCAAGGCGCTCGCGCACCAGCTCGTCGGGGTTGCCGCCCAACAGGATGTCGGTACCACGACCGGCCATGTTGGTAGCGATGGTCACGGCACCGTAGCGTCCGGCCTGGGCAACGATATGAGCCTCGCGCTCATGGTGCTTGGCGTTGAGGACCTCGTGCGCGATGCCGCGCTTGGTAAGGGCGGCCGACAGCTTCTCGGAGCTCTCGATGGAGACGGTGCCCACCAGGACCGGCTGGCCCTTGGCGTGACGCTGCTCGACATCGTCGGCGACGGCGTTGTACTTGGCCTGAATGGTACGGTACACCAGGTCCTCGTGATCAACACGCTGAACGGGTTTGTTGGAGGGGATGACCTCGACGGGCAGCTTGTAGATCTCGCGGAACTCGGCATCCTCGGTGAGTGCCGTACCGGTCATGCCGGAGAGCTTGTCATACAGACGGAAGTAGTTCTGCAAGGTGATAGTGGCCAGCGTCTGGTTCTCCTCGCGTACGAGCACGCCCTCTTTGGCCTCGATGGCCTGGTGCAGGCCCTCGGAGTAACGGCGGCCTTCCATAATGCGGCCGGTGAACTCGTCGACGATCTTGACCTCGCCGTTGGTGACCACATACTGCTTGTCGCGGTGGAACATGTACTGGGCCTTCAGCGCCTGCTGCAGGTGGTTGACCAGCTGGCCGGAGAGATCGGCATAGATGTCATCGATACCCAGGCGGCGCTCGATCTTCTTAAGACCGCGCTCGGTGGCAGCGATGGTGTGCTTGGCCTCGTCCATGACGTAGTCGCCCGTGGGTTCAACGTCCTCGGTGGCGGTAAGCATGTCGTGCGACACGTCCTCGCCGCGCTCAAGGCCACGCACGGCACGCGCGAAGTCCTTGTAGGTGCTGGCGGACTTGGTGCCGGCGCCCGAGATAATGAGCGGCGTTCTGGCCTCATCGATCAGGATGGAGTCGACCTCGTCGACGATGGCGTAGTTGTGGCCGCGCTGCACGCGCTGCTCGGGACGGGTAACCATGTTGTCGCGCAGGTAATCAAAGCCGAACTCGGAGTTGGTGCCGTAGGTGACGTCGGCCTGGTAGGCCGGGCGCTTGAGCTCGAGTGGCATGTTGTTCTGGAGCAGACCGACGGTCATGCCCAGGTACTTATAGATGCGGCCCATCCACTCGGAGTCGCGCTTGGCAAGGTAATCATTGACAGTAACGACGTGCACGCCCTTGCCGGCAATAGCGTTGAGATAGCCAGCCAACGTGGAGACGAGGGTCTTACCTTCGCCGGTCTTCATCTCGGCGATGTGGCCCTCGTGCAGTGCCATGGCGCCAATGAGCTGCACGTCAAAGTGGCGCATACCCATGGTGCGCTTGGAAGCCTCACGCACGGTGGCAAAGGCCTCGGGGAGCATGTCGTCAAGCGACTCGCCGTTGGCGTAACGCTCGCGGAACTTATCGGTCTGGCCGCGGAGTTCCTCCTCGGTCATCTTCTCAAACTGGGGCTCAAGACCGTTGATCTGGTCGACGATCTTGTAGTAGCGCTTAAGGTCCTTATCGGATCCAAAGGACAGCAGCTTTGACATGAATCCCATGTGGTTTTCCTTTTTGGCCATCGCCCACGCCGTGCAGCTGCGGGCGAGTTAAACACAGATGATTGTACTTTAGCCAAACAAGGCGCGGCCTATACGGTCGACCTCGACCGCCACGTAATAACTATGACCAACCTGCCACAATGGGACAGGTTTATTTTGGCAAGTTTTATCTGAGCAAACGCCGTCTCTCTGCCATTTGGTGCCACGGGGACAGGTTAGCTTGCACCAATAAAAAGAAAAGGGCCGCACACCCAAATGGATGCACGGCCCTCATGCCATGAATGCGAGCGATTCCGCGGCGAGCTATTTACTCAGCAGCCTCGGTGGTCTCGGCCTCGGCAGCGGCCTCCTCGACGGGAGCCTCTGCGGGAGCCTCGGCGGCCTGCTTGGCAGCCTCCTCGGCAAACTTAGCGGCACGCTTAGCCTTCTCGGCAGCCTTAGCCTCAGCGGCGGCCTTGCGAGCGGCCTCGGCCTCAGCAGCCTTGGCGGCCTTGGCAGCCTTGGCCTCCTCAGCCTTCTTGAGCTGGGCGGCAGCGGCGCCACCGAACTTGTCGGCGAAGCGCTGGACGCGTCCACCGGTGTCGACGAACTTCTGCTGGCCGGTGTAGAACGGGTGGCACTCGTTGCAAAGCTCGACCTTCATCTCGGACACGGTAGCGTGCGTCTTGAAGGTGTTGCCGCAGGAGCACGTCACCGTGCACTCGACATACTGGGGATGGATACCCTGCTTCATGGTAGGACTCCTTATTGGTCAGGCGCTGGTTACCGATCAGCGCATAAGGCGTCTTGGTTTCCGACCAAGACAACAAACTCGGTTATCGTACCACGGCGCCGCGCGTCCCACAAAAGGTTCACGGTCTTTTCGGCACAACACGAGCTGGACCTTAAATATCAACTTCATCCGAACACTCCCCCACATTCATCTCTCGTATGTATCGAGGTATTCCTGCTTGAGCGTCTGCGAGGACGACTTGATCTTTTCCACGAGCGTGCCGGCTTCGATGAAGTAGAACGAGTTGGTGAGGTCTGCCAGGTCGTCGAGCAGATGGCTTGAAATGAGCACGCTTCGTCCCCGCGCCACCTCGCTGCGCATCGCGTCGCAGGAGGTTTTCCGCTTTCCCGGATCGAGGCCGTTCAGCGGTTCATCGAGGATGAGGTACGGGCAATCGGTCGCTATCGCCATGGCAAGCTTTACCTGCTGCTTCATTCCTGTCGAGAGTTTACGGGTCGGCTTGTCGAGATATGGGGAGATTCCGAGGGAGTCGCAGAGCGAGTCGATGTCGGCGGCCGATTTCCACGCCTTCCTAACGAAAGCAAGGTGCTCGATGGCCGATAGCGTGGGGTAGAGATCCGCGCCGCCCGAAGAGCTCAGGTAGACGAGTTCTGCAAATTCGGCTGATCGACGTTGGCAGATTCCGTCTGCCGCCAGGCTTCCCGAGCGGATGCGGGTGGGAAATTGGCCCGACAGCGCTTCAAGAAGGGTGGTTTTCCCCGAGCCGTTGGGAGCAACGAGGCCCGCCGCCGTTCCCGGGCTCAGGAAAAGCGACCCGATTGAAAGTATCGTCGTGCTTCCGTATCCCACGCTCGCGTCCAGAAGCTCGAGCCCATGGTGCTTTTTCGCGGGTCCAGGCTGTTTGGGGGAACGTGTCGCAACGGCGCCGACCGCAAAAAAGACCGCGACGTATGCCAGGGCCACGGCAAGCATCGATGCGCTGCCTGAACCGGAGCCAATGAATTCTGTCGGGAAGCATCCTACGTAACCCGTTGCCTCGATAGGCGAGAATACGGGCAGCGGCAGGAGATTGAGCGCGGCGTTATGCCCTAGTGCCGAATCGGACAGTAACGGGAATGCCGGGGCCGCGACAAGCAGCGCGGAGGTAAGGGGGCCCGCGAGGACGCGCCTCGTTGCGGTCGATATGACGGCGGAGCAAACGGATATCAAGGTTCCGCCCGCAAGCAGCGCGAGAAGCAGGGCTGTGAAGACGTTTCCCGCGGTCGTGGTGGCAAGCGCGCCGTCATGGAAGAAGGCGATCGGGTACCCAATTTGCCCGAAGCCGTTTAGGGCCAAGGCGTAAATGCCCCCGGGTGCGAGGCCGGCGAGGAGCATCGCGGTCCCCGCGGCGATTATCGAAAACACGATCTGGATAAGGCGCCGGAATTTGGGCACGGGCGCCTTCGCCGCCAGGGTCCCGGGCCTTGTGGCGCCGAGCACGAGTATCGACGAGAGAAGGAAGGGGATGAAGGGAAGGAAAGACGGCGCCGTGGCAATGGCGTAAGGCAGGAAGGAAAGGAATGGCAGGTCGTTTGCGGAGGCCGGGATATC
>URUW01000058.1 GCA_900551205.1 uncultured Collinsella sp.
CCCACGCGACCGGCGAGCTTGCCGTAGATGATGGCGGACGGGAAGGCCACAAACTGCGTGACGAGCAGCGCCAGCACCAGCTGGGTCGAGTCGATGCCCAAAGCCGATCCGTAGCTGGTTGCCATGGAAATGACCGTGTGCACACCGTCGATGTAGAAGAAGAACGCGATCATGTAGACCAGCACGGTCTTGTTGTGGGCGATTTCGCGCATGGTATGTCCGACCTCGGAGAACACGCCGCCCACGATGTGGCCGATGGTGTCCTGGGGACCGCGCTCGCGACCGTACTTTTGCTTATAGGTGCGAATGAGCGGCAGGGTAAAGATGAGCCACCAGGCACCGGTGATGATAAACGACAGACGCGTTGCCAGCATGGTGGGGACGCCAAGAGCGGGGCCACCCATGATAAGCGCCAGGCAGATGATGAACGGCACGGTGGAACCGATGTAGCCCCAGGCATAGCCCGAGCTGGACACGGCGTCCATGCGCTCGTCGGTGGTAATGTCGGGCAGCATGGCGTCGTAGAACGTCATAGAAGAGTTAAGGCCGATGGTGCACAGCACGTACACGGTCAAAAATGCCATGGCGGACATTGGGATAGCCTGCGCCAGGCAAAGGACCAGGCCCGTGAGGAAGAAGCCCAAGAAGAACTTGATCTTGTTGCCGGCGTAATCGGCAAGCGCGCCCAGAATGGGCATGAGCATGGCAATGACTAGCGAGGCAATCGTCTGCGCGTTGCCCCAGGCGACCACCAGGTCTGCCGAGGAAGCACCGGTATTGATGGCGTTAAAGTAGATGGGCACCACCGAGGTATTGAGCAGCACGAGGGCCGAGTTGCCCACATCGTACATAACCCAGTTACGCTCGAGCTTGGTGTATTTCATGGACAGGGCCCCTTCGTATTCGCCCGATATACAGTTAGTTCATCGTACCCCAATTGTCCAGAGGCGCCGGTAAGGATTCGGCAAAGGGGCACGCACGAGCCCTACTCCTCGCGGTCGAACTCTTCGTCGGCGCCGAGCACGCGACCGCTGTAATTGACGTGGTTGGTCACGGCTTCCATATCGCCGGTCTCGATAAAGCGGGCGACCGTGCACTCGTAATCGACCAGCGCGCGGTCAAAGACCTCGGGGAAACTCTCGTTCGAGACCTCGTCAGTAAAGGGGTTCTTCCATGCCAAGTGGCCCAGGTTGCCGGTACGCTCGGGCAGCTCGGTCGTCACACGGTGCGCAAGGCCGTCGAGCAGCGAATAATCGTGCACCAAGCCCTCGAGCAGGGCAATCGCGCGCGTCTTGGCCGAACCGGCCGGCTCGATAGTGCGGTAGAGCAGCTGCATGTCGGCTACAGCGCCGGCGTACTCCCCCGCCGGGATGTCGATACCGTACACGCGCCCGGCGACGTAGCTCATCAGCACACCGGCCACGCGATTGATGCGGTCGGTGGTGACGATCTCGCCCGCCGGCGGATAATCCTCGACCGTGGCCCCGTCACGTTTAAGCTGCAGCATCAGCACGTCCAGGTCGCTTTCGAGCACGGCGTGAACTTGACTGCCCGAAGCCTCGAGCTCGGGGTCGGACTCAACAATGCCAAACTGCTGCTCGTAGACAAAGGGGTGGGCATTGCGGTCGAGCACATAGTGCGACAGCAGGCCCAGCGCAAAGGCGCGACCCAGGTTGGCATCGCGCGGCTGCAGGTGCGACACGCCGTCGCGCAGGCACGAGAACTGGCGCGACATGCGCGAGCGGTGCATAACCTGAGCAAGCAGCGTGCAGTCGGAGATGCGCGGCGTGAGCATGTGGAAGAAAAACGGGTCGGGACCTTGGTTTCCCAGGATAAAGGCGATGCGCTCCTCGTCGGACGTGATAACGCCCTGCGGAAGACGGTCGATGCTTTCCTCGCCAAACAGATGATGCGTAATGAGCGCGGGCATAATGATCCTTTCGATTTCATTCGATGTCACCCATTATGCCCACCGCACGGTCATGCCAAACCTGCGGCGGTAAACGATAACGCACCGACCCTTACGCTAGCCCCAAGTGCGATTTGACCTCGGCGGCGCGACGGCGTGAAACGGGCACCGTCGAGCCCACACGATCGAGCCTGAGCTCCATAAGACCCGTGGAACCGATCTCGACATTATGCACGTCTTCCAAATTGACCAGATAACTGCGGTGGACACGAATAAAACCCTCGGAGGCCAAGCGCCGCTCGAGCGAGGAAATCGACTCATTGATCAGGTATGTTCCCTCGGCGCAAACGGCGTTGCAAAAATCGGCTCGCGCCTCAAAGTAGCAGACATCCGCCACGGGGATGAACACCTTTTTACCCCCGCGGTCCACCGTCAGGCGAAGGGGCTGGCGCGGGGTATGGACAGCGCGGCGAACACCCAGGGCGGTTTCGATCTTGTCGAGCGCCTTTGACAGGCGGGCATCCTCGACCGGCTTGACGACATAGTCGACAGCATCGAGGTTATACGCGTCGGCCGCGAACTCTGCAAACGCCGTCACAAACACCACCACCGGCGGCGTCTTTAGGTTTTGCAGGGTCTCGGCTAGCTCAATTCCCGAGCGGCCGGGCATCGTGATATCCAAAAACAGCACGTCGGGCTTGTTCGACAGAATCGACTCCACGGCCTCGGTGACATTGCCCGCCTCGGCAATCTGTCCCACACGTGCATCCTTTTCCAGCAGATAACGTAGCTCAGCCCTAATAGGAGGCTCGTCATCAACCACCAAGATGTTCCATTCCTCGGACATATGCGCTTCCCCTCTTTTTTCTCTCAATCCAACCGCGCGCTACACCTTCATCGGCGCCGGCTCATGCGGCTCGCCGTTCAGCTCGACGATGACCTGCGTCCCCACGCCCTCCTGGGACTTCACGCGCATGCCAGAATCTTCCCCGTAAAAGAAATGGATGCGCTGAAGCACGTTGAAGAGCGCCAGGCCGCAGCCTCGCTTGATGGAGCCGTCGGCGGTAATGCTCTCGGGCTCCTCTCGGCGATGCTGCTCAAACAGGTGCGCGCAGACTTCTTCGCTCATACCGATGCCGTCATCTTCGACGATGATCTCCAGACCGTCATCGGTCTCAAAAGCCCCAACACGAATAGAAAGCGGCTCGGTCTCGCGCTGGGCATGCTTGATGCAGTTTTCGAGCAGCGGCTGTAAGATAAACGGCGGCACCATGCTGTCGCGCACCTCAAAGTCGATGTCGACCGAAACGCGCAGACGGCCGTCGCCATACCGGGCCTGCATAAGATTGATATAACGAGTGCCCTGTTCCACCTCATGCTCGAGCGTGGTGAGCGTATCGGAGTCAGAAAGCGTCTGACGATAGTAATTGGAAAAGTCGATCAGCAGCGATCGCGCCTTGTCGGGCTCGGTTCGCACGAGCGACACGATAGTGCTGATGGTATTGAACAGAAAATGCGGGTCGACCTGCGACTGCAGGGCGCGCAGCTCCACGCGGGCCGTAAGCTCGTCCTGGCGCTCGAGCTCAAAGCTGGCGAGCTGCGTGGAAATGAGATCGGCAAAGCCCGAGGCTAACGCCGTCTGGCGCATATCGATGCTGCTCAGGCGGGGATAGTACAGCTCGAGCGTACCCACGCAATGCCCGCGCACGGTAAGCGGTGCGACAATACCGGCGCGCAGGCGGGGAAAATAGCCACCCGTCTCATTGGAGGTGTCACGCGAAAACACGCTCTGCTCGCCCGTCTCAATCACACTGAGCGTGGTCTTGAGCACTACCGGGGTGCCGGCGGGACACTTTGTCGAATCCTCGCCCCAACTTGCCAACACCTGCTTGCCGTCGGTGAAGCAGATGGCCGAAGCGATAGTTTCGGACAGAATGATTTTGGAGGCGCCCAGGGCAGCTTCGGGCGTAAGGCCACGCGACGTGTAGGCGAATATTTTTGATGCGATGGCGAGTGTACGGTCGGTTGCGCTCGATGTGAGGTCGTCGGGGACCACAAAGACATACGAGAAAAAGAAGCACAGCATGACCAGGCCGGCAATAACGACAACGCCCGGAACGGGATTGGGATTATCGGTTAAATCCCAGATAAGCAACAGGATAAGCGCCGGAACGACAACACCGAGCAGGATGGCCTGGACCACATGCTGGGCCGTACGAAAGACCTTGGTAGAGTTGTAGCTCTTGACCAGAATCAGCCTGTTTAAATCCACCGTCATCCCCTTTTATCTACCGCACCCATAGCAATAAAGAGGGCCGCAAGCGACCCTCTCCATTGCATTATGCAATCAAAAACTGTGTTTTACATCCAGTCATCGACAAACGGTATCTTAGGCGCTGTATTTGTTTGCCTCGCCAAAGGTGCCAGCCTCGACGATCCAGCCGTCCTTCATGATGACGTCCATGTTGTCGGTGTTGAGCACGTGGATGTCGGCGGCGACGTCACCGTTGACGACCAGCAGGTCGGCGCACTTGCCGGCCTCGATGGAACCGGTCTCGTCCTCGATGTGGCACATCTTGGCACCGTTGAGGGTGGCGCAGGTGATGGTCTCGACCGGGGTGAAGCCGATCTTGTCGACAAACTCGTACATCTCCTCGATGGAGCAGGTGCCGTACGGGGTGACGAAGGAGAAGGAGTCGGAGCCAATCGTCATGACGACGCCGCGCTTCTTGGCCTCGCGCAGGCAGTCGTAGTTGCGCTGCAGCTCCTTCTCGACCAGGGTGCCCTCGTACTTGTCGTGCAGCTCGGGGACGTAGACGGGCGGATAGGTGGCGTACCAGGTGGGCAGGAAGGCGATCGTCGGCGTGAAGAAGGTGCCCTGCTCGGCCATGAGGTCCATGGTGCGCTCATCGATATCGAAACCGTGGATCAGCTGCTCGCAGCCAAAGCGGACGGAATCGTAGGCAGCGGCGTGGTTGTTGTAGCAGTGGCTCCACACGGGGATGCCGACCAACTTGGCCTCTTCGATCACGGCCTGGATCTCCTCGGAGCAGTAGTGCTGGTCGCGACCGGAGTCCCAGCGCCAGATGCCGCCACCGGTAGCCCAGATCTTGATGGCATCGGGGTTCTCGCGCAGGCGACGACGGACGGCCTTACGCAGATCCCAAGGACCGTCGACCTGATCGCCCCAGGGGTGCGATTCCTTGTTGAGCTCCTGGCTGCAGTGGTGGGAGTCGCCGTGGCCGGCAACGCGGCAGAAGCCAAGGCCGGTTGCCAGAACGCGCGGGCCCTTGAAGACGCCCTTGTCGATGCAGTCGCGGATCTGGATACCAAAGCGACCGATCTCGCAGACGGTGGTGAGACCGTGGGTGAGGCAGTCGTAGGCCTGCTTGACGGCGACGGCCTGCTTCTCGAGGAGCGGCTGCATGACCCAGTCGGTGTCATCGTCGGTCAGGTTGCCCGAGAAGTGCAGGTGGGTGTCGATCAGGCCGGGAAGGACGGTCTTGCCGGCGGCGTCGATAACCTCAACGCCCTCGGGAAGGTCCTGCATGACACCGGCGTACTCGATCTTGCCATTGTCGTCGACGAGAACGAGGGAGTTCTCGACCGGCTCGGCACCGGTACCGTCGATGAGCTTGCCGCCAACGATTGCATACTTAGTGGACATGGTTCCTCCTTATGGATCCATATAGTGGGCGAGGCCGCGTTGGGTTAAGGCCTCACAAAACTACCCAAGTGGTGCCGGGTTCGGTGCGCGGGAGAGAGGGCCCCGCGCACCCGATCCGCCCCGGCTAGGCGTTATTTTTTGCGGGAATTGGTGAAGGCCATGAGGCCCAGGCCAACAGCCAGCCAGCCGATCACGATGCTCCACTCCACCATGTTGAGGGAGGCGGGAGAGAACGGGATCACGAGCAGGCCAATGATGGTGCCGCAGGCAACGATAGCGAGGCTGATGCCAAACTTGCCGCCGGGCACCTCGTAGGGACGAGGCAGGTCGGGCTCGGTGAAGCGCATACGCAGGCAAGCGAGGGCGACCATGCCGCAGGAGAAGATGAAGGCGAGGGCCGACACGTTGGTCAGAGGGATGAGCATGTTCTTGCCCAGGAACGGACCGACGACGGTGATGACGCCCAGAACGACGCAGGCGAGCTTGGGAGCGCCGGACTTGGGATCGACCTCGGCGAACTTCTCGGGCAGCTGACCCTTGCGGCCCATGGCGAGCATGATGCGGCTCGTGGCGCCGTAGAAGGAGTTCATCGGGCCCATGGGTCCAAGCGTGGCGATGACGAGCATGGCCAGGTACAGGAGCATGTTGATGCCCTTGAGGCAGGCAAGCGCGGGAACCGGGCTCTTAACAAACTCATGCCAGTCGAGGATGGTGCCGAACGAGTAGATGCAGACCATGTAGAAGCCGCCGGCGGCCAGCAGAGCCAAGGAGATGATCTTACCGAACTTGTTCCAGTTGAGGCCCTCGGCTGCTTCCTCAGCCTGCTGAGGAATGGTGTCGAAGCCGGCGTAGAAGAACGGGGTCAGAACCAGGACCGAAACGATGCCTGCGAACAGGCTGGTGCCCTCGGTAGCGGGCTTGCCGCCGCCAGCACCGGTGACCTGGGAGAACACGGGCATGGCGTTGTCCGGCGAGCCGGTGAACAGCGAGACGCCCATGGCGAGCAGCATGCCGCAGAGCAGGGCCTTGGTCAGGAAGGCCTGCAGCTTGGCGGCCGAGCTGGCACCGCGGAAGTTGAGGAAGATGACGTAGGTTGCAAAGCCGAGCGCGATTAGCGTCGGGAACAGGTAAACGTCGGCGCCCAGGATGGTGTAGAGCTTGACGGCGCGCAGCCACTCAAGGCCGGGCAGGCTGCCGAACATCTCGGACACGAGGGTCGAGATGGCGATGGCCTCCCACGGGCACAGGATGCCGTTGCCCAGGGCCAGGAGCCAGCCGGTGATGTAGCTCATCGTACGGCCAAAGCTACGATCGACATACTCGACGATGCCGCCCGAGATGGGGATAGCAGCCGTGAGCTCACCGAAAACAGCTCCGACGGGCACGAGGAAGATTGCACCCAAGAGGAATGCGATCATAGCGGGAACGGGACCGCCGCCCACGACCATCCAGTCGCCGACCTGCAGAACCCAACCGGTACCGATGATGGCACCGAAACCGATGGTGAAGAAGTTCCAGAGCGAAAGCGTTTTCTTCATGCCGCCGTTGTCCTCGACTGCAACTTCTGCGTTCTTGTCCGCCATTGTTCCCCTCCTTTCCTTTTTGACGCCCCCTGGCGTCACCCCTTGCGCGGTCCGTTTTGCCGCGCGCTTTTATTCCATGGCTTTAAGATACGGCCTTGGCGCAGCAGCGCCGCTCGCAGCTCGACCGAAGGCAGAACTGCAAAACGAGCGGCACCGTTTTTGGGACGAACGGCGGGAGACGTCATTCGTCCTGGACGCTTTCATCTTGTCTGCTTTTGAATACCTGTTGCCGTGACGCTTGGCGCGCGGCGCGGCAACGTTCATACCATTTGTCAGGCTTTTGGCGCACATACCCATGTGTCGTGCATCTTTTTATGTAGGATAGACAAGTTACACACGAGGCAAGGTGATTCGAATGGCATACGGATACAATGACGGCGACCAACGGCCACAAAGCGTGCGCCTTGCCGGCCGCACCACGCCAACGCCCAGAAACACCTCCGACAACGGCAACCAGCAGCGCCCCCAAGAGCAGCCCGGGGCTTCTTCTCGGCAACAAAGCCGTACCGCGCAGCAGTCAGACCGCGTGAGCACGAGCACACGCCAACGCCAGACCGACACATCGCAGCCGCGCCGCTACGATTGCCGTACGACCGACCACTACGTTAAGCGCTCCTTTTCGCCACCTCAACGCAATCGCGGCAATTCCGCCCCTCGCCCCGCGTCGCACACCACAAGCCACGCACTTCCAGCCCGCCGTCTACGCCTTGCGCTTTGCTCCATTGCCGCCTGCCTCGTCTTTGTGTTTTTGGGATCCTGTATCTCGCACGGATCAGCCGGTCTTGAGCCCACTGCCGAGGACAAGCTGCTTAAAGCTCCCGTCGCGCCCGGTTACTCCTTTGCGTTCTCGACCCCACGCTCGCAATGGCAGGCCGGCACCATGCCCCACATCTACCAAATTGACCCCGCATGGTCGGAGCTGCCCTATGCCGGTGGCACTATTCGCGAAAACGCTTGCGGCCCCACTTGCCTCACCATGGTCTATATCTTTAAGACCGGCCACACCGATAAGACGCCGGTCGATATATGCGCACTGGCCGAAGCCGGCAACTACGCCCCCACTGGTGCCACCGAGTGGTCGTTTATGACAGGCGGTGCGTGGCAGCTGGGGCTCAACGAAACACAGCTCTATAACGATTGCGAATCGATTACCCAAGCACTTCGCTCGGGTGCGCCCGTTATCGCCGCAGTGCGCCCCGGTACGTTTACCAACGTAGGCCACTACATCGTGCTCTACGGCATCGACGATGCCAACCAGATTGGCGTCTACGACCCCAACTCGGCCAGCCGCAGCGCCCGCCGCTGGGGCGTCGTAGAGGTCCTCAACGAAGTCGAAGCCATGTGGGCCTACTACTAGTCATTGGGCACTCATTGCACTCATTGGGGACAGACTTAAATGAGTGGCCCCAGACTGCCCGGAACTGCCGGCACGGAAGGCACATCCCGCTTTGAAGTTCGATAGCGGGATGCGCTTTCCGTTAGCGGCCTGCTTGGGAAACTGAGAGCCACTTTTCGGCATATTTCCGGGATGCATTTTCCGTTTGAGGGCCTCAAGGGAAACCGCGTCCCATGTTGGAAGCTCATTCTGGAATGCGCTTTCCGCAGTTGATCGATACGGGCTTTAAGGACTATCCCAAGCTGCCGGCGGAAAAGGAACGTCCCCAAGTGCCGGGTTTCCGCAGTCATTGGGGACAGACTTAAATGACTAGTCGTTGAGGACGTTCTTGTTTGACTAGTCGTTTAAGAACGTCCCCAATGACTAGCCTCTCTTCATGAGCCCCGCAGTCGGAGCGGACTGCGGGGCTCATGAAGAGAGGCTAGTTTGTGGGCGTCTTGCCTGGCGCCCACGAGAGAGGCAACAGAGTAGAGACTACTCGTGGATGCGGGTACCGGAGAGGCCGGCCATGGTCTCGGCGGCCTTGTCCAGAGCGCCAATGATGCAGGTGCGGCCCTTGCGGGAACGAGCGAACTTGATGGCAGCACGGACCTTGGGCTCCATGGAACCCTTGCCGAACTGACCCTCGTCGGCCAGACGCTCGGCCTCGTCGGCGGTGAGGTCCTCGAGCTCCTCCTGGTTGGGCTTGCCAAAGTTGATGGCGACATGCTCAACGGCGGTCAGCAGGAACAGAACGTCGGCGTCGCAGTCCTCGGCCAGCAGCTCGCCGCCCAGGTCCTTGTCGATGACGGCGGGAACGCCCTTGTAGCAGCCCTTGTTCTCGTAGTCGCGGACGACGGGGATGCCGCCGCCACCGCAGGCGATGACGATGAACTCGTTGTCGAGCAGGTTGAGGATGGAGTCAGCCTCGACGATCTTCTTG
>URUW01000059.1 GCA_900551205.1 uncultured Collinsella sp.
GCAGCTCGTCGGCCTAGCCGGCGAGCTTTTTTGTTATTGCGGGACCGTGTTTTCGGTCCAATTCTCGGCCTCTCAAACAAAATCTCGATCTGTAACAGGTGGACCCGATTTGGGCGGCTAGGTGTTACAGATTGAGATCTTTCGGCAGGACGGTCTCCGTTTGTCTAAATCTGTAACACGAGGGACGGATTTTGCCGAGTTGTTGTTACAGATTGAGATTTTCTTGCAGGCGGGTCCCGTTTGTCTCGATTTGTAACATCTGGGGCCCATTTTGCCGAGTAACTGTTACAGATCTAGATCTTTCGGCAGACGGGATTGGTTTGTCTCAATCTGTAACAGGTAGGGGTCAAAAGTGGGTCCAGATGTTACAGATCTAGATTGTTGAGGATGGGTCGAGAGGAATGTCTCGATCTGTAACATCTAGGGTCGTTTTTGGCCTGTAGATGTTACAGATTGAGATTTTCCGCCGGGACGGTTTCGGTTTGTCTCGATCTGTAACAGTTGCTCGGCAAAATAGGGTCTTACTGTTACAGATCGAGACAAACCGGCAGCCGGCCCCGCCCCATCCACCTGCCGCTACCTGCTGTCCGCCGATTTTTCGTTGTACTCCCGTGCTCCCATGCCATATCCTTTAGACAACTACGCGGCATCATCGCCGCCGCGCCTACAAGAGAGGAATATCCATGACCGCACCTGCATCCAAGCTGCTCCAGCCCATTACGGTTGGCCCCCTTGAGCTCAAAAACCGCATTATGTTCCCGCCGCTGACCACCGGCTACGAGGAGCGCGACGGTTCCATTGGCGAGCGCAGCCTGGCTTTTTACGAGCGCCTGGCCCGCGGCGGCGTGAGTTACATCGTCATTGGCGACGTCGCTCCCGTCATGACCGCGAGCCCCACGCCCAAGCTGGCGACCGACGCCCAGATCCCCACGTTTAAGGCGCTGGCCGACACCGTCCACAAGCACGGTGCCAAGGTCGCGCTGCAGCTGTTCCACCCCGAGTACGACGTGCCCGGCGTCGGCCGCATGGTCATGGGCTCCATGGCCGCCGCCAAGGCCGCGCAGGAGGCCAAGGCCGCCGGCGACGAGGAGACCTTTGCCGCCAAGATGGCCGAGTCCAACGAGATCCGCAACCAGGCCTACGCCAAGCTGCACCACGACATGCAGCATTTTGTGAACGAGGCCACTGTGGAGCAACTCACCCAGATCAAGGAGGCTATCGCCGCCTCGGCCGCCCGCGCGCAGCAGGCTGGCATCGACGCCATCGAGGTCCACGGCGACCGTCTGGTGGGCTCGCTGTGCTCCGCGATCCTCAACAAGCGCACGGACGAGTACGGTGGCTCGTTCGAGAACCGCGTTCGTTATGCGCTGGAGGTCGTCGCGGCCATTAAGGAGGCCGCGCCGGAGCTGATGGTGGAGTACAAGCTCCCCGTGATCATGGAGAACCCCGACGGCACGTCGCGCGGCAAGGGCGGCTTGCTGCCCGACGAGGCCTGTGAGTTCGCCAAGCTGCTCGAGGGCGCCGGTATCGATATGATCCAGGTCGCGCAGGCAAACCACACCGGCAACATGGGCGACACCATTCCGCCCATGGGCGCCATGCCCTACAACTGGACGCTGCCTGTGGCCGAGCGCGTTAAGGCCCTGGTCTCCGTGCCGGTGGCAACCGTCGGCCGCGTTGTTTCGGTCGAGGCGGGCGAGAAGATCTTGGAGGATGGCTCGGCCGACATCATCGCCTATGGCCGCTCGCTCATGTGCGACCCCGACATTGCACTGAAGGCCGCCACGGGTGAGCCCATTCGCGAGTGCCTCAACTGCAACAAGGGCTGCGTCGACGCGATTCAAAACCGCAAGTACATCTCGTGTGTGCTCAACGCCGAGAACGGCGACGAGGCGACCATCGCCATTAAGCCGGGCGAGGGCGACAAGAAGATCGCCGTGGTGGGCGGCGGCATCGCCGGCCTGGAGGCCGCGCGCGTGGCGGCCAAGCGCGGCTACGACGTGACTGTCTACGAGGCGAGCGATCATCTGGGCGGCCAGATTGTGCTGGCTGCTGCGCCTCCGCGCAAGGACGAGATTATGCGCTCGGTCGAGTACTACGAGAAGATTCTGCCTGGCCTGGGCGTGAAGGTTGAGCTCAACCATGCCGCTGCCGCTGAGGACCTCAACGCCGCCGACGCCGCGATTGTGGCCGTGGGCGCACACGACGTGGTCATCCCCGTGTCGGGTGCCGACTCGGAGAAGGTCGTCTCGAGCTGGGACGTGCTGGCTGGCAAGGTGGAGCTCAGCGGGCGCGTCGCCGTCATTGGCGGCGGCCTGGTGGGCACCGAGACTGCCGAGTACCTGCTGCAGCACGGCTGCGAGGTGGCGATTGTCGAGATGCTCGACAAGATTGCCGCGGGCGAGTCCGAGACCATTCTGCCGCTGATCATGAGCGACTTCGCCGCCCACAACGTGGAACAGCACGTTAAGACCCGCCTGACCGCCATTACCGACGAGGGCGTGGAGGCCGTGCACACCACCGAGGACGGCCCCGAGGAGCCGGTGAAGATCGCCTGCGATTACGTGGTGATGGCCGTGGGCTCCAAGGCCAACGCGTTTGACCTGGATGGCGTGACGGTGCCCGTGACCTGCGTGGGCGACTGCTCGGGCGAGCGCACCGCCGACATCGCGAGCGCCATTCGCACGGCGTATCACGCGGCCAACGAGCTGTAGTTGAACATCGCGGCCAGGCGGGGCGGTAGCACGGATCCGCCTCGCCCGGCTGTGTCCCGTCGGGTGTCAACCGGTGCGGGGCCTGCAAGCGCAGCAGGCCCCGCCCTTTTTGTTTTGCTCCGGTGGATGGCAATGCGCGGTAATCATGAGGAGTAAGGACGTCTACTGCCTTGCCGATTACTCAAAATTATTGGGGGAGGGGTTAATAATCATATCCGCTATAGCAAAGGACATAAAGAGGTGTCAATTTTGTTGACAGGCGAATGACGATTGGCTGCGAGTCAGCTACCAGCGTAAATAATCGATAAAGAAATGTCGTAAATTGGTGCCAAATGCCCAGATAACGCCGCGTCTATTTTAATTAACTGCTTTGAGCAAACAGTAAAATGCTACTATCTAACTTGCACGTAAGAAAGCAGATTAACGGTTAAGGCTAAGAAGTGGCAGGTATGTCGGAAGCAACTAGGACTCGCACGCATGCGCCCGAGGTTAGGCAGCGCGCCGTCGAGGTCCTCCAAGAGGGGGTCGGTCATCGCGCCCTCGCCGCGGAGCTCGGCATTCCCCAGGCCACGGCTCGTCAGTGGGCCCGCGCATATGCCGTGGGCGGTGCCGACGCCGTTCTCAACGCCGGTTCGCATCATCACACCTATTCGTACGAAGTTAAGCTCGCCGTGGTCAAGGACCGCTTGGAAAACGGCTTAACGGTTCGCGAGGCCATGATCAAGCACAAGATTCCTAGCGAGTCTTCGGTCAAGGCTTGGTGCCGTCAGTACCGCGAGAGCGGTGAGTCCGCACTGGTCGATAAGCCGCGCGGTCGCAAGCCGCGCGTTAAAAAGGCGGAATAGCAAACGGGATGGTGCACCCACAGGGGCGCATTTTTCTTGCCGCCCCTCTGCTCCAATGCGGGCGTGCCCTTACCCCGTACGCCTAAAACTCCCCAGTTGACCGAAAACCCGCCGCCGCTACTCCTCAATTGAGCTATAACGTTAAACAATTGCAGCGTTTTTGCATGGGGGAGTGATGGTATGACGCTACTGTATTTCCTTACCCTGTTTCCGCTGGTACCGGCGCTGGGCATGCTGCTCGCGCGCGGTGACCGCGCCCGCGATGCGGTAGGGCTTGTAGGCTCTGGCATCATTATGGCGGTGACGGTTGTAGTCGCCGTCATGTTTTTTGGCACGGGTCCGCAGAGCTTTGAGGTTGCCCCCGGCACCTCGCATGTGCTCTCGATCATCAGTTCCGTTATCGACGTCATCCTGTGCGCTGTCATCCTGTACAACGCGTACAAATATAGGAACGCGCTCACCACGGTGCTCGGCATAGTCCAGCTGGTGGGCTCGCTCGCCTTTGCAGCCATGACGCTGCCCGCGGCCGAAGCCGTCACGGCAACGCCACTCTACCTGGACTACATGAGCGTGATCATGGTCCTCGCCGTCGGCATCGTTGGCAGTCTAATCTGCTTGTATGCCCTGGGCTACATGAAGGACTTCCAGGCCCATGACGAGCACGAGGCCGCGCTGCGCGGGCAGACCGCGCCCGACCGTCGCCCGCAGTTCCTGGCGCTCATGTTCCTGTTCCTCTCGGCCATGTTCGTCATCGTGACGAGCGACAACCTTGAGTGGCTGTTCTGCGGCTGGGAAATCACCACCGTGTGTTCGTTCCTTATGATTGGCTACACGCGTACGCCCGAGGCCATCAAGAACGCCTTTACCCAAATCATCCTCAACATGCTGGGCGGCATCGCGTTTTTGGCCGGACTTATGTATCTGCACGTTAACGGCATGCCGCTGACCATCTCGGGCATGATCGAGCTTTCCGGCACCGGAACCGCGCAGTCCGCGCTGCTGGTGATGCCGGTCATCCTGTTGTCGCTCGCCGCGCTCACCAAGGCCGCACAGATGCCGTTCCACACTTGGCTGTTGGGTGCCATGGTTGCACCCACTCCCACGAGCGCCCTGCTGCACTCGTCAACCATGGTCAAAGCCGGCGTGTTCCTGATGGTCAAGCTGAGCCCACTCTATGCCATCTACCCCGTGACCGGCTTTATGGTCACGAGTGTGGGTGCCATCACGTTTTTGCTCGCTGCACTCATGGCCATCTCGCAGAGCAACGCCAAACGCGTGCTCGCGTACTCCACCATTTCCAACTTGGGCCTCATCAGTGCCTGCTTGGGTGTCGGCGCGCCCGAGGCCGTATGGGCGGCCATCTTCCTGATCTTGTTCCACACGGTGGCCAAGTCGCTGCTGTTCCTGTGCGTGGGCACGGCCGAGCATCATATCGGCAGCCGCAATATCGAGGACATGGACGGCATGTTCAGCCGCATGCCGCACCTGACGCGCCTGATGATGCTGGGTATCATGGGCATGTTTGTGGCGCCGTTTGGCATGCTCGTGTCCAAGTGGGGCGCCCTGGTGGCGTTTGCGCAGACCGGCAACGTGCTCATGATCATGGTGCTTGCCTTTGGCTCGGCCGCGACCTTCTTCTTCTGGGGCAAGTGGCTTGCTAAGCTTTCGGGCGTCGATCCCACGGCTCAAAACGTTGAGGTCAATGTCCATAAGACCGAATGGATGGCCCTCAACACCATCGCCGCGCTGCTGATTCTTTGCTGCGTGGCGTTCCCGCTCATCTCGAGCGGTCTGGTGTCGCCTTACTTGGCCATGGTGTTTGGCCGCGTGCCGTACGTTATTGGCAAGGACTCCATGTATCTGATGGTGGTTATCGTGGCATTTATCGCCGTGGTGCTGCTGACTTCATTCCGCGTGAGCAACAAACCGCACGTAAACGTATATCTTTCGGGTGTGGGAACCGACAATTACCGCCATTTCCGCGGCTCGATGGGACACGAGGTGAAGGCCGAAAAGCGCAATTGGTACTCGGAGGACGCCCTTGGCGAGAAGCGTATTGGCCCCGCGGGTAGCGTCGTATGCTGCAGCATTATCTTGTTTGCGCTGCTGTGTTGCGCATGGATTGGGCCCGAGCGGCTTGCCATGAGCGCGCCCTCGGTGCTGCGCGGCAAGTATTTCGAAGGTTCGGGCGTCGTGGGCATCTTTATTGGCACCGTGGCGTTTGCCTTGCTGGCGCCGCTTGCGGGCGGCTTGATCGACGGCATCGACCGCAAACTTTCGGCTCGCATGCAGGGCCGCGTGGGCCCGCGCCTGCTGCAGCCCTTCTACGACGTTGCCAAGCTGCTGCGCAAGGCCCCTGCCAGCGTAAACACCATGGACGATACCTATATGGCGTGCGCGCTCATCTTTACCGTCGTGGGCGGCGGCATCTTTGTGTCGGGCTCCAACACGCTGCTGTGCGCTTTTATGGTTACGCTCGCCGCGATCTTTGTGGTGCTGGCGTCCGCCTCGACGCAAAGCCCGTTTGCCCAGGTCGGTGCCGACCGCGAGTTGCTGCAGGTCATGAGCTACGAGCCCGCCGTTTTGCTGATGAGCGTGGGCCTGTACCTTGCCACCGATAGCTTTGATTCCATCGCCGTGACCGGACAGTCGGCGCCCATCATCGTGTACAGCGCGCCCATTTTCTTGGCGCTGCTTGCGGTGCTCACCATCAAGCTACGCAAGTCGCCGTTCGACCTTTCGTACTCGCATCACGCGCATCAGGAGATTGTCCAGGGCGTCGCCACCGAGATGAGCGGCGGCACGCTGGCCAAGATGACCCTTATGCACTGGTGTGAGACCGTGCTGTTTTTGATGTGGGTGGGCATGTTCTTTGTTTGGGACAACCCGGTGAGCTGGGTCGTAGCCCTGGTCGTGATGGCCGCGACGTATTTTGTCGAGGTGCTGATCGACAACACCTTCGCACGCAGCACCTGGCGCAGCTGCTTTAAGCTCGGCTGGGGCGTGGCGCTGGTGTTTGGCCTGCTCAACCTTATGCCCATCCTCGTCGACGTGTTTATTTAGGAGGCGGCATCCATGGATCATAAAATGTCGCGCTCGCCGTGGGTTATTCATTACGACGGCTCGAGCTGCAACGGATGCGATATCGAGGTGCTGGCCTCGCTCACGCCGCTGTTCGATGCGGAGCGCTTTGGCGTGGTCAACACCGGCAACCCCAAGCATGCGGATATCTTTTTGGTGACGGGGTCGGTCAATGCCCAGAACCTGCCCGTCGTGCGTCAGATTTACAACCAGATGCTCGAGCCCAAGTGCGTGGTGGCCTGCGGTATCTGCGCATGCTCGGGCGGCGTATTCCGCGATGCCTATAACGTGATCGGTGGCGTGGACCGCGCGATTCCCGTGGACGTGTACGCGCCCGGATGCGCCATTCGCCCCGAGACCGTGATCGATGCCATCGTGGAGGCGTGCGGCATCCTGGACCAGAAGGAGGCCGTGATGCGTGCCGGCGGCGACCCGCTTACCGTAGGCGGCGCTGCTACCTGGGATGGTGGCGTTGAGCTGGGCGAGGACGGGTTTGTGGCTGCTGCGGGTGCCGGGGCCGGTGTCGACGCAGGCACGGCTGACGGTGCGCCCGCCGCTGCAAAGGAGGCCGAGTAATGCAAAAGGCTATCTATACCACCGTTGGGATCGACGAGCTCCTGTCGCATGTCCAGGCGCTCAAGGGCGTCGGCGCGCGCTTTGTGCAGATGCACGCCGAGCGCAACGTCGACGACGGCACGTATCGTCTGGTCTATACGTTTATCAACGTTCATGCTGCTCAGGAGCATATTGCGCAGGACGGCAGCTATGCGATTGAGAACCTGGTAGTCGAGGGAATCGACCGGTACCAGGAGATTCCGTCCATCAGCTCGTATTATCCGGCGGTATTCCCGTTTGAAAATGAGGTCCACGACCTATTCGGTCTTGCCATCACCGATATACAGATCGACTTTAAGGGCTTTTTCTACCAGGTCTCGACCGCTGAACCCATGAGCGTTATCACGCCCGAGGTGAAGGCCGCGCGCGAGAAGGCCATGAAGGTCCGCGCGGCCGCCGAGGCCAAGGCGCGCAAGGCCGCGGCCGAAAAGGCCGCCGCTGCTGCGGCTGCTGCAGGGGAGGGTGCTGCGAGCGCTGCTGCCGCCCAGCCCGCAGCGGCTGCCGGCTCCGATGCTCAGCATGACGAGGCTGCCGCCAAGGCCGCGCTCAAGGCTGCCGAGATGGAGGCAAAGCTCGCCGCCATGGATCCCGAGAAAGCGGCCAAGGTCCGCGCGGCGCTTGCCGCCAAGGCCGTCCGCGACAAGCAGAAAAAGGAGGCGTAAGGTCCATGGCTCATCGCTCCGTAATTCCGTTTGGCCCGCAGCACCCGGTGCTGCCCGAGCCGCTTCATCTGGACCTGGTAATCGAGGACGACCGCGTCATCGAGGCAATTCCGCAGATCGGCTTTGTGCACCGCGGACTCGAGAAGCTCACCGAAAAGCGCGACATGCATCAGTTTGGCTACATCGCCGAGCGCATCTGCGGCATTTGCGCCGTGGGCCACAGCTGCGGCTATGCCAGCGCCTGCGAACGCATGCTTGACATCGAGGTGCCCGGCCGCGTGCAGTATATCCGCACCATTCTGCACGAGCTCTCGCGTATTCACTCGCATTTGCTGTGGCTGGGCCTGCTCGCCGATGCCTTTGGCTTTGAGGCGCTGTTCTATCGTTCGTGGACGCTGCGCGAGCAGATTCTCAAGATCTTTGAGAGCACGTGCGGCGGTCGCGTGATCCTGTCGATTAACGAGATCGGCGGCCTTAAGCACGATATCGAGGATTCCGAGCTGGCGGGCATTGTCCAGACGCTCGATGCCATGCGTCCTGACTACGATGCCCTGGTGCATACGTTTTTGGACGACGACAGCTGCGGCGAGCGCCTGCATGGCGTGGGCGTGATCAGCAAGAAGGACGCACTGGAGCTTTCGATGGTCGGCCCGTTCGGTCGCGCCTCGGGCGTGAACTACGACGTGCGCATGTTTGGCGACGGTGCCTATGCGGATTTGGCCGCGTTTGAGCCCATCGTGGCAACCGACGGCGACTGCTATGCCCGCTGCCAGGTGCGTTGCGCCGAGGTCACGCAGGCCATGGATATCATCAAGGAGCTTGTCGGTAAGATTCCACACGACGGCATCGGCGGGCGCACCAAGCTTACGCCGGCCGACGGCGCGCGCGGCGAAGTTGTGATTGAGCAGCCGCGCGGCGAGGCGTACTACTATGTACGCGGCAACGGCACCAAGAACCTGGACCGTTTTCGCGTGCGAACGCCGACGTCGCAAAACCTGGCGGGTCTGACACATGCGCTGCAGGGCGTGCTCCTTGCCAACGTGCCCATGATTATCCTGACCATCGACCCCTGCATTAGCTGCACGGAAAGGTAGGCGCGGCATGAGTTTGCTGACAT
Source organism: uncultured Collinsella sp. (assembly GCA_900551205.1). GTDB lineage: Bacteria > Actinomycetota > Coriobacteriia > Coriobacteriales > Coriobacteriaceae > Collinsella. Next base: position 9,035 of record URUW01000059.1, read on the forward strand.
TTGCCAAGACGGCCTTGGGTTCTATGGTCAAGCAGCCGGTCACGGTGTGCTATCCGCAGGAGAAACTGACGGCGCCCGAGCGCCTGCGCGGGCATATTGTCAATGACATGGACGTGTGCATCTGCTGCGGCATGTGCGCTCGGCGTTGTCCGGCGGGCGCACTCGCGGTCGATCGCAAAGGCGGCACCTGGTCGATTGACCCGTACGCCTGCGTGGTGTGCGGCGAGTGCATCGAAAGCTGCCCCAAACACTGCCTGACTATGGATACCGCCCGTACCCCAGTCGCAGCGGATAAGACTCCCACGGTAGAAACCAAGCCGGAATAGCGCGAAGACGGGGCCGGGGGGGG
>URUW01000060.1 GCA_900551205.1 uncultured Collinsella sp.
GACTGCTGGCTGCGCGTGGAGCCGCTCATTGGGCCCGGCGGCACGAGCGACGGCTATGAGTTTGTTGACGAGGTCGTGGGCGGCCGCATCCCGCGCTCGCTCATCCCCGCCGTGGACAAGGGTGTCCAGGAGACCATGAAGGACGGCATCATCGCTGGCTACCCGCTCACGGGCATTCGCGTGGCTGTGTACGACGGCTCGTATCACAGCGTCGACTCCAACGAGATGGCGTTCCGCGCGGCGGCTCGCATCGGCCTGCGCAAGGCGTGTGCCGATGCCGACCCGGTGGTGCTGGAGCCCATCGAGGAAATTACGGTGACTATCCCCGAGAGCTATGCCGGCGCCGTGATGGGCGACATCTCGGCCTCGCGCGGTCGCGTGACGGGTATGGAGACCGACGAGCGCGGCGATACCGTGGTCATTGCCCAGGCCCCGCTGGCCGAGCTGACGGATTACTCGACGCGTCTGCGCTCTATTACGCGCGGCACGGGCGACTTTACCATGGAGCCCGCAGGCTATGAGCAGGTGCCTTATGACGTGCAGGCCAAGCTGGTCGAGCGCTATGAGGAGGGCCGCGCTAAGTAGCGTGTGGCTTTGTCTGCAATGTAGGTGCTGACGAAAAGGCCGCCCTGGGTAACCGGGGCGGCCTTATTTGATCCCTTGGGGACGGAGGAAAACGGATCATTTTTTGGGTTACGGGCGGCGCGGTCGGCACTAGTCTCCGGATGCCTGGTTGCGGCCGGTGGCGTAGTCGATCTGCACGTGCGGCTGCAGGTTGTAGCAGTACACGTGGAAGCACAGGGTTTTGCCGTGGTCTTCGATCGATTGTGCTTCCAGACGAATGCCACGACAGACGAGCTCCTCCTCGTTGTACATAGGCGTGACGCGATAGAGCACGTGGTTGCCCGTGTCGCGGACGTAGTCGAGGATCTGCTCTTCAAACGGCAGCATGCCCGTCTCGTTGAGATAGCGCGTGCCGGTGAGGAGATTCTTGCGGTTGGCGTTTTCGCCGCAGAGTGACCAGGCGATGAGGTGGCAGCGGTTGTAGAGGCTCTGGCCTGGAATAAAGTCGTAGCGCTGCTGGTGCCAACCGGCAGGATGGATACGCGAGATATCGCCGCGCTTGCCCTGACCGAGCGATTCGGGGCCCACGCAGGCGAGCGCCTTGCGAGTGCGGCCCAGGCTGTCGAGCTTGGAGAATTTCTTAAAGCAGCCCTCTTCGGTGGCACGATCGTATTCATCGAGTGTGAATGACGGCGTGCCGAGCGGATGCGTGCCGTCGGCGCGGAGGGCAACGTAGGGGTTGCCGGCGTAGTCGGGAATGCTGCTGAGATATACACCGCGGGCGCGGTTGAGGTCGGGGTTTTCGACCTCGTCGATGGGGGTGGCGACGCTGTCCGCGGAAGCGTCATCGGTGTCGCTTGCGGCGGAATCGGGGCCATCGCCAGAGTCTTGGCTATTTTGAGAGTCCTCGGAGCTCGCTGTTCCCGATTCGAGCCGGGCAACCAGGTCCGCCTCGTCGTCGGTGCGGCTGGGACTCTCGTTTTGCTTCTCGGCCAGAGCCGCCGCCTGCTCATCGCTTTGCGGCGACAGCAGCTTGGGCGCCCCGTCGAGCGATCCTGCAAACAGCGCAAATCCCAGAACCACGGCGGTGCCGATGGAAAGTACTTGCTTGTAGGCGGACTTGCGCGACATTGCGGCTCCTGGCTAGATGGTTGGGAATCTACCAGTCTAGCAGGTGCCGGCAGGGGCCGTTCTATCGAACAAATACTCAAGATTTGGGATAGACGTTACTGATTCATTTGCTTCATATTTGACGTATGGCTAGATCGAGGTGGAGTCGAGCCAGTTGAGCTTGCACTCGAGAATGCGCTGCTCGCCGGGTTGGCTGCTGCCATCAAGCAAGGCGAGCAGCATCTCGGCCGCCTCCCTGCCTTCCTGGTCGACGGGCTCGATGATCGTGGAGACGGTCGGCGTGGTGAGGTTGGTCCAGTCTTCGCAGTTGAGTCCCAAAAGACCTATTTGCTGCGGAAGTAGATGGGCCATGGGTTGGAGGGCCTTGTAGACACGGGGAAGCGCCCATTGGTTTTGTACGAAGATGAGCGTGCGCTTGGCGGGGTTGAACTTGTATTTAAAGTATTCGGTGAGCTCGTTGATTGACGGCTTGTTGTGATCGATGGGGATGGCTTTGTAGAGCTGCCCATTCGCGGCCAATGCCTCGGCATATCCCTGAAAACGTTCCATGCGAGTGCGCATTTCGGTCATGTTGGCGGCGATGGAAAAGAAGTCTTCGTAGCCGGCGTCGAGAAGCGCCTGCGTGGCATTGTACACGCCGTCGTAGAGGTTGGTTTTGATCCAGCTGGTGCCTGGGCTGTAGATGGCCGCGTCAAAAAAGACGACGGGCTTGCCGGCGCGCTTGATGCGGTCGTGGACTGCCTTGAAATTTGCCGTGGGCTGGATGATAAAACCATCGACGCCCAGTGAGAGCATTTTGTCGACATACATGAGCTCGGTCTCGGGGTTAAAGTTGCTCGTGCAAACGACCGTCTGGTAGCCCGCGGGGAGCATGACCTGCTCCATGCCGTTGAGGACGAGGCCCGCCCATTTGTTGGTGTTATCCAAGATGATGATGGCGATGACGTGGGTCTGCTTGCCGGTGAGCGTTTGCGCTTGGGCGTTGGGAACGTATCCGAGTTCCTTGATGACGCGCGCAATCTTTGCCCGCGTCTTCTCGCTAAGCTTTTCTCGTTTGTCGTTGAGGTAATACGAGACGCTTGCCGTCGAGGTGCCCGCCTCTCGAGCGACGTCTGCGATCGTAACGCGCTGTTTTGCCACAGCGACTCCTTCCGACAGATGAGCATTTTCCAACATGATGACTTTGAGTCTTGGTGAGGGATGCGCTTTGGTGAGCGACTTTTTCCTTTCATATGAGTATGCAACAAATGCGGTATATGGGTGGGGTCGAAATTTGTGACCGGCATGCGCATCTGCCGTCTACCGAGAAAATCAAATACTTCTTGACTTTTGAAATCGATGGTAAAATCGCAGGATTCATTTTTGGTTAAACGCATAACTAAATAGCGTAACCAACGCTCTGACCTGCGCGTTTACCGAAATAAACTGGCATTAAGAAAAACGAGCACCTATATTGGTCTTGTCGAAAAGACAGCAAGTCCAAACGGCAGGGGATGCTCCGGAGGCCTCCGCAAACGGTGTCTTGCGCACGCAACTCTATGAAAAGAGGGAAGCAATGAAGATCGTAGGCGTTGCCGCCTGTACCGTGGGTATCGCCCACACGTATATGGCCCAGAAGGCGATTCAGGATGAATGCGCCGCTCGTGGCATCGAGTGCAAAGTCGAGGCTCAGGGTGGTCTGGGTATCGAGAATGAGCTCACGCAGGAAGACGTTGATTGCGCCGACCTGGTGCTCGAGTCCGTCGACGTGGGTGTCGAGAACGAGGACCGTTTTGAGCAGAAGATGGCCGAGGGCAAGTTCCTCAAGGTCGGCACCTCGGATGTAATCGCCGATCCGGTAAAGATTATCGACCAGGCTGTCGAGATCATCAAGGCGACGGGCGGTGCCGTTGACGCGTCCAAGGCCGAGGCCAAGGCAGAGAAGAAGGCCGTCTCCGCTGCCCCGCAGGCCCCGACACCGGCGTCCAAGCAGTCCATCTTTGCCGACCCTGGCAAGACGCTGCTCAATGCATTCAATACCGGTGTTTCCTATTTTATCCCCATCGTCGTTATCGGTGGCGTGTTCCTCGCCTTCTCGTTGGCATCCGGTACTGCCGGTGCTAGCGGCATGGAGGTCACCAACCCGTTGATGGTGAGCCTTAACACTATCGGCATGGCCGGCATCTCTATGATGATTCCGGTGCTTGCGGCATACATCGCCTACTCGATGGCCGGTAAGCCCGCACTTGCCCCCGGCTTCGTCCTGGGCTACTTGGTTAACAACGCCGTCGTCACCCCGAGCGGCAACAGCGTTTCGACCGGCTTCTTGGGCGCCATGATCATGGCTGTCATCTGCGGTTACTTTGTCCGCTGGATGAAGACCTGGAAGGTCAACAACACCATCCAGACCATCATGCCCATTCTGATCATCCCGATTCTGACCTCGCTCGTCCTGGGCATGGCTTACATCTACATCCTGGCCACGCCGCTTGGCTTTGTGATGGATTGGCTCACCAGCGTGCTCGGCAGCCTGCAGGGCGGCTCCGCCGTCGTCCTGGGCCTGGTCATTGGCGTTATGACCGCTTTCGATATGGGTGGCCCCATCAACAAGACCGCTTCGACCTTTACCATGGCCATCATGGCCTCCGGCATCTACGGCCCCAACGGTATGTTCCGCGTCGCCGTCGCCATTCCCCCGATTGCTTGCGGCCTCGCTGCGCTCATCGCCAAGAACAAGTTCGATGACGCTGACCGTCAGATGGGCATCTCTGCGCTGTTCATGGGCTGCATCGGTATTACCGAGGGCGCTATTCCCTTCGCGGTCAAGGATCTTGGCCACACCCTGCCCGGCATTTGCATCGGCTCTGCCGTGGGCGCGGCGCTTGCCGCCTTCCAGGGCATCGACTGCTATGTTCCGCATGGTGGCTTTATTGTCGCCCTGGCCACCAACAACGTCGCGCTGTTCTGCCTGGACATCGTGATTGGCTCCTTGGTCGCCGCTGCAATCCTGATTGCCATGAAGCCCACGCTCGATAAGCAAGCCAAGTAAACCTTTAAGGACTCCGGCTGTGCGGAGGGATGGATTTGACTCCGCACAACCGCCCCTACACAACAAAATCCATCCGCACTGATAGGGCCCACATCTGGGTCCCAGGGAACTTTTGTCAAAAATCCTCTGGAGAAGGAGAACAAAATGTCCAACCTCACCATCCGCCAGGCCGTTCAGGGCATGCTCAAGCTGCAGGACAGCGGCGATCACGCAACCATGGTCGGCATTGGCCCCATGAGCCCCAACCTGATTCAGGCCGTGTTCGAGCTTGCCAAGGACGAGGATTTCCCGCCCATGTTTATCGCTAGCCGCAACCAGGTCGATATGGACGAGATGGGCGCCGGCTACGTCAACGGTTGGGACCAGACGCGCTTTGCCGCCGACATTAAGAAGGTTGCCGACGAGGTGGGCTATACCGGTCCGTACTACCTGTGCCGCGATCACGGCGGTCCGTGGCAGCGCGACGAGGAGCGTAACGCCCACCTGCCCGAGGACGAGGCCATGGAGCTCGCCCGCAAGTCCTTTGTCGCCGACATGGAGGCAGGCTTTGACCTGCTGATGGTCGACCCCACCAAGGACCCCTATCAGATCGGCAAGGTTATTCCGCTCGACGTGGTGCTTCGCCGCACGATCGATCTTATCGACTATCTTGAGCAGTACCGTCGCGAGCATAACCTGCCCGAGGTTGCCTATGAGGTCGGTACCGAGGAGACCAATGGCGGCCTGACCTCAACCGACAAGTACGAGGAGTTCATTTCTCAGCTGCAGCCCGAGCTCGAGAAGCGCGGCTGCCCCATGCCCACCTTTATCGTCGGCCAGACCGGTACGCTCACCCGTTGGACCGAGCAGGTCGGTCATTACAACTTTAAGAATGCCCGCGAGCTCGCCGACATGGCCAAGCGCTACGGCGTGGGCCTGAAGGAGCACAACGCCGACTACCTGGACGACGCGACGCTGCTCGAGCACATCCCGGCACACGTGACCGCTTCCAATGTCGCCCCTCAGTACGGCACCGAGGAGACCCGCGCTTACCTCAAGCTCTGCGCTACCGAGCAGATTCTGGTCGACAACGGCCTGTGCGACGATCCCTCCGATCTGTATCGCACGCTGCTGGTCAAGGCCATCAAGACCGAGCGCTGGCGCAAGTGGATGACCGGCGACGATGTCAACCTGCAGGTTGACGACATTCTGGCCGACGACGAGCTCAGCCTGAAGATTCTGGATGTCTCCGGCCACTACGCGTTCAACGATCCCGAGGTCAAGGAGCAGGTCGAGAAGCTCTATCGCAACCTCGCTGCCCAGGACATTGACGGCAAGCGCTTTGTGATCGAGCACATCAAGCGCCCGATCAAGCAGTACGTCGTCGGTCTTAACCTCAAGGGCGTCACGAGCCGCATCGAGAAGGCTCTCTAAGTAGCTTTTCCTACACGACGCCGGGCCTGGGGCATGTCCCAGCTGCAGGCCCGGCACATAGGACAAAGGGACATCCCCTTTGTCCTATTTTTTGAGTTTTGGATTCCTTAGAAGGAGTTTGCACCATGAAGTTCTTTATCGATACCGCCAACCTTGACGAGATCGCCGAGGCCAAGAGCTGGGGCTGCCTTGCCGGCGTCACCACCAACCCGTCCCTGTACGCCAAGACCGGCGGCAAGCTCGCCGACTTTGAGCCCCATATGCTCAAGATTGCCGAGCTCTGCGAGGGCCTGCCCGTGTCTGCTGAGTCCACCGCGACCACTGCCGAGGGCATGATCGAGGAGGGCAAGCGTCTTGCCGCCCTGGCTCCCAACATCGTGGTCAAGCTTCCCGTGTGCGAGGCCGGCCTCGCCGCCTGCCGCGCCCTGGCCGATGCGGGCGTGCGCGTCAACATGACGCTTGTTTTCTCGCCGACGCAGGCCCTCATGGCCGCCAACGCCGGTGCCCGCTACATCAGCCCGTTTGTCGGCCGCTTTGACGACATCGCCGAGGACGGCATCTCGCAGCTCGACAATGTCGTGACATGCATCAAGAACTATGACTGGACCGGCAAGAACGTCGACGACACCGTCGAGATCATCACCGCTTCGGTCCGCACGCCCAACCACGTGACCCAGGCGGCTCTTCTTGGTGCCGACATCGCGACCGTGCCCATGGCCGCTCTCAAGAAGTGCCTGCATCACCCGCTGACCGACCAGGGCCTCGCCTCTTTTGAGGCTGACTGGCAGAAGGTCGTCGCTCAGGCTTAACGACCGGGTTGCCCTCGGCATCGCGCCATCCGGTGCCGGGGTTGTTCTCAAGAGAGGAATTCGTATGACCAACCAGGAGCTGGCGAAGGTCGCCAATGAGGTCAGGAAGGGTGTCGTGACTGCGGTTCACGCGGCCAAGTCGGGACATCCGGGTGGATCGCTCGGTGCAGCCGACATCATGACGTATCTGTACTTTGAGGAAATGAGTATCGATCCTGCCGACCCTCACAAGGCCGATCGCGACCGCTTTGTGCTCTCCAAGGGTCACGCGGCGCCGGGCCTGTATTCGGTGTTGGCAAATCGCGGCTATTTTCCCGTCGAAGAGCTCGAGACGCTCCGCCATATTGGCAGCCGACTGCAGGGCCATCCCAACATGAACGATACCCCAGGCATCGATATGTCCACCGGCTCGCTCGGTCAGGGCATCTCTGCTGCAGTTGGAATGGCGCTTGCCGCTAAGCACTGGGGCGACAGCTACCGTGTCTACACGTTGCTGGGCGACGGTGAGTGCGAGGAAGGCCAGGTGTGGGAGGCGGCTATGTTTGCCGGCAACCATGCGCTCGACAATCTTGTTGCCGTCGTCGACCACAACGGCTTGCAGATTGACGGCACGATCGATGAAGTCAACTCGGCCATGCCGCTTGCCGACAAGTTCCGCGCCTTTAAGTGGCATGTGATAGAGCTAGCCGATGGCAACGACATGGCGCAGATTGAGGCGGCTTTCGCCGAAGCTCGCGAGGTGACCGGCGCGCCCGTCGCTATCATCGCCGAGACGGTGAAGGGCAAAGGCGTCTCCTTTATGGAGAACCAGGTTGGCTGGCATGGCAAGGCGCCCAATGACGAGCAGTTTGAGCAGGCCATGGCCGAGCTCGCGGCAGCAGGAGAGGAGCTCTAATGGCAGAGGTCAAAAAAGTCGCCACGCGCGTAAGCTACGGCGAGGCGCTCGTCGAGCTGGGCAATGAGCACGATGACTTTGTAGTGCTCGATGCCGACCTGGCTGCCGCTACGCAGACGGGTAAGTTTAAGGCTGCCCATCCTGAGCGCTTTTACGATGCCGGCATCGCCGAGAGCAACCTGATGGGTCTTGCCGCCGGCATCGCGACCACGGGCCGCGTTGCTTTTGCGAGCACCTTTGCGATGTTTGCCGCCGGTCGCGCCTACGAGCAGGTCCGCAATTCCATTGGCTACCCGCACCTCAACGTCAAGATTGGCGCCACCCATGCCGGCATTTCGGTGGGCGAGGACGGCGCCACGCACCAGTGCTGCGAGGATATCGCACTCATGCGTACGATTCCGGGTATGACGGTGGTCGTTCCCGCCGACGATGTCGAGGCCCGCGCCTGTGTGCGCGCCGCCTATGAGTTTGAGGGGCCGGTCTACATGCGCTTCGGCCGCCTGGCAACACCGGTCATCAACGATCACGAGGACTACGAGTTCAAGATCGGCCGCGGTGTTGTTGTACGGGAGGGCTCTGATGTCACGATCGTCGCGTGCGGTCTCATGGTCGCTGAGGCACTCGCTGCTGCCGAGGCGCTCGCTGCCGACGGCATCGATGCTGAGGTCATCAACATGCATACGATCAAACCGCTCGATGAGCGTTTGGTGGTTGCCAGCGCCAAGAAGACCGGTCGCGTGGTCACCGCCGAGGAGCATTCGATTATCGGTGGTCTTGGCGAGGCCGTTGCCTCGGTGCTCGCGGAGCAGCATCCAGTGCCGATGCGTCGCGTCGGCGTGCGCGATGTGTACGGCGAGTCCGGCCCTGCGGTCGATTTGCTGCATAAGTACGGTTTGGACGCCGACGGCATCGAAGCTGCGGTCAGGTCCGTGTTGTAAGGAAGGCTTTCCATGGGGTTTGTATCTGCCAACCAAGTGACGATTGGCTACGCCGCCGCCTCGCGCGAGGACGCGCTGCATTATCTGTCCGAGCAGGCTGTTGAGCTTGGTTTTGCCGATGACGCGTCTGCTGTAGAGGCGGCTTTTATTGCTCGCGAAAACGAGGCCGAGACTGGCCTCGTCGCCGGTTTTGCCGTTCCGCATGCCAAGAGCGATGCGATCCATGCGCCGGGCGTGGCCGTGCTCAAGCTGTCCGAGCCTGTTGAGTGGCCGAGCTTTGATGGCGTGCCCGTCGATGTGGCGCTCGCGCTGTACGTGCCCGCCGGCGAAGCGGGAACCACGCACCTGCGTCTGCTCTCCAAGGCTGCCGTGATGCTGATGGATGCCGGCTTCCGTGACAGGGTGCGCGAAAGCACCGATCCTGTCGAGATTGCCGAGTTCATCAACGCCGGGCTCGAGGGCTAGAACGGGCTCTCCGTTCCATTAATCGATCCTTC
>URUW01000061.1 GCA_900551205.1 uncultured Collinsella sp.
GTCGTTGGGGACGTTCTTGTTTGACTAGTCGTTTAAGAACGTCCCCAACGACTACTTGCGCTAGAGCATAAGTTATACAATTAGTCAAGTTATGTCTGTTTAAACAAAATAGCGGCACGCAGGCGCATTGGGATTAACCTAAAAGCGGCGTTAATGAACAGAGTGTCTGTATATATCTGTGAAAGTAATTGGGAAATCACGTTTTAGTAGACAATGAGCTGTAAATCAGCAACGTAATCAATTTGTAACAAACTTAGACGTTTAAACAAATAATGCAACCGTTTGCGAATTTAGCTATAAATCCACAAGGCGAACAGGTATACTCCTTTATTGTCGTGTAGGAAATACGTAGACAAAAAGGAGGTTATGTGATGGTAAGTATTGTTCTTGCTAGCCATGGTGACTTGGCGGCTGGAATCAAGCAGACGGGCTCGATGGTCTTTGGCGATCAGCCGTCTGTTGCCGTGGTCTCGCTCGAGCCGAGCATGGGCCCCGACGACTTCCGTGCCAAGGTCGAGGAGGCAATCGCTTCCTTCGAGGACCAGGAGCAGGTGCTCTTCCTCGTTGATCTGTGGGGCGGCACGCCGTTCAACCAGATCAGCGGGCTCATCGAGGGCCACGATTCCTGGGCTATCGTCACCGGTGTCAACCTGCCTATGCTCATCGAGGCATATTCGCAGCGCTTTGACGCAAAGAACACTGCACATGCGATCGCAAAACATCTCGTGACTGAGGCTAAGGCCGGCGTGCGCGTCAAGCCCGAGTCTCTGGAGCCCGAGGAGAAGAAGCCGGCTGCGGCCGCCGCTGCTCCTGCGGGTGCCATTCCTCCGGGAACGGTGATCGGCGACGGGCACATCAAGATCGCCCACGTCCGTATCGACACGCGTCTGCTGCATGGTCAGGTGGCCACCACGTGGACCAAGCAGATCAACCCCAACCGCATCATCGTGGTCTCCGACGGCGTTGCTCACGACGAGCTCCGCAAGACCATGATCGAGCAGGCTGCCCCTCCGGGAGTCCACGCCAACGTCGTGCCCATCAAGAAGATGGCCGAGGTCGTCAAGGACACGCGCTTTGGCGACACCAAGGCGATGCTGCTCTTCGAGAACCCGCAGGATCTGCTCAGGGCCATCGAGGCCGGCGTCGACATCAAGGAAGCCAACATCGGTTCCATGGCCCACTCCAAGGGCAAGGTCGTCGTCACTAACGCCGTCGCCATGGGCGATGACGACGTCAAGACCATCGAGGCTCTCAAGGCCAAGGGCGTCAAGTTCGAGGTCCGCAAGGTTCCTTCGGATTCCTCCGAGGATCTCGACGCCATGTTGAAGAAAGCTAAGGCCGAACTGGCCGCTCAAGCATAGTAAAGGAGGGTCCGATACATGTCTGCAATCACTATTCTGCTTGTTGCGATTGTCGCGTTGCTTGCCGGTATGGAAGGCATTCTGGATGAGTTCCAGTTCCATCAGCCGCTCGTGGCATGCACGCTTATCGGTCTCGTAACCGGTCACCTTCAGGAGGGCATCCTCCTGGGCGGTTCGCTCCAGATGATGGCCCTTGGCTGGGCTAACGTCGGCGCCGCCGTCGCGCCTGACGCCGCTCTGGCCTCGGTCGCTTCTTCGATCATCATGGTGCTCGCCCTCAACGGTGGCGCCACCGATTCGGCCAAGGCCGTTACCGCCGCCATCGCCGTCGCCGTCCCGCTGTCGGTCGCTGGTCTGTTCCTGACCATGATCTGCCGTACCCTGGCTACCGCTATGGTTCACGGCATGGACGCCTGCGCCGAGAAGGGCGACTTCGCCGGCATCGAGCGTTGGCAGTACGCCGGCATCCTCATGCAGGGTGTTCGTATCGCCATCCCGGCAGTACTTCTGTGCATCATCCCGGCCGAGGCTGTTACCAACGCGCTTAACGCTATGCCCGATTGGCTGTCCGGCGGCATGGCTGTCGGCGGCGGCATGGTCGCTTCCGTCGGTTACGCCATGGTCATCAACATGATGGCCACCAAGGAGACCTGGCCGTTCTTCATCCTCGGCTTTGTCCTTGCTGCCATCCCTCAGCTCACGCTGATCGCCCTTGGCCTCATCGGCATCTCCCTTGCCCTCATCTACCTTGGCCTTAAGGATCTGGCCAAGCAGGGTGGCGGCATGGGCGGTGGCTCCGGTGACCCGCTCGGCGACATTCTGAACGATTACGAGTAGGAGGGGAGTGATACATATGGCAGAGAACAAGATTCAGCTCACCAAGGCTGACCGTAAGAAGGTTTGCTTCCGTCATCAGTTCCTTCAGGGCTCGTGGAACTACGAGCGTATGCAGAACGGCGGCTGGTGCTTCGCAATGATCCCTGCGATCAAGAAGCTCTACACCAGCAAGGATGACCAGATTGCCGCTCTTAAGCGCCTCCTGGAGTTCTATAACACCCACCCCTATGTTTCCGCCCCCGTCATTGGCGTTACCCTCGCCCTCGAGGAGGAGCGCGCCAACGGTGCTCCGATTGACGACGTCGCCATTCAGGGCGTCAAGGTCGGTATGATGGGCCCGCTCGCCGGCGTCGGCGACCCCGCCTTCTGGTTCACCCTTCGCCCGATTCTGGGCGCACTGGGCGCTTCCCTGGCCCTGTCCGGCAGCATCGCCGGTCCGCTGCTGTTCTTCTTCGCGTGGAACATCATCCGTTACGCCTTCCTGTGGTACACGCAGGAGTTTGGCTACAAGGTCGGCTCCTCCATCGCCAAGGACCTCTCCGGCGGTCTGATGGGCAAGGTCACCGAGGGCGCTTCCATCCTGGGTATGTTCATCATCGGCGCCCTGGTCGAGCGCTGGGTGTCCATCTCCTTCACCCCGGTCGTCTCCAAGGTCACGCAGTCCGCTGGCGCCTATATCGACTGGGCCAACCTGCCCGCCGGTTCTGAGGGCATCAAGCAGGCATTGACGATGTACAGCTCTGTCGGTGCCAACGCACTCGACCCGGTGAAGGTCACCACGCTTCAGGCCAACCTCGATCAGCTCATCCCCGGCCTTGCCGCCGTGTGCCTGACCCTTCTGGTCTGCAAGCTCCTCAAGAAGAAGGTCAGCCCGATTGTCATCATCCTGGCTCTCTTCGCCGTCGGCATCATCGGTCGCGTCTGCGGCTTCATGTAAGCACGCTTCGGCTTAAGACCGAGAGTTGCTAGGCAAGGGCTTTTGAGCCATTGAAACGGACCGCACCCGGTGGGTACACTGGATGCGGTCCGATTGTTTTTATTGGAGGGCGAGGCGCGTATGGCGCAATCTCAGAACAGCACGGTCGATTTGGCAACGCCGGCAACCTGCCTGATGGGGCTTACCAGTCACGGTAACGTGATGGTGGGCAATAAGGCGTTTGAGTACTATAACGAGCGTAATCCCGAGGATTATATCCAAATCCCGTGGGACGAGGTCGACTATATTGCCGCCGAGGTTTTGCGCGGCACCAAGAAGATTACGCGTTTTGCCATCTTTACCAAAGAGAATGGCCACTTTACGTTTTCGACGCGCAATGACAAGGAAACGCTTCGCGCGGTGCGTAAGTACATTGACGAGGACAAGCTCGTTCGTTCGCCCGACTTTATCGATGTGACGGCCAAGGGCGCCAAGAGCATCCCCTCCGTTATCAAAAACCTCTTCCACAAAGGCAACTAGTCGTTGGGTAGTTATTAGGGACGTTCTTAAACGACTTGTCATTAAAGAACGTCGCAGATGACTATCTCGAAGAGCGGCTGTGCGCTGCATGTTAGTGGCGTAAATCTGCTACACTAATACGACATGCCTCCGTAGCTCAGGGGATAGAGCACCGCTCTCCTAAAGCGGGTGTCGACGGTTCGAATCCGCCCGGGGGCACCAGAGGAATATCGAGCCCGGTACCGCTATGGTGCCGGGCTCTTCTGGTCTAAGGGCAGGATTCGGACCGTCGACACCCGCGTCACCAATTTCCCCGCGGGGGGAGTTTTCGAATCCGCCCGGGGGCACCAGAGATTTGCCGAGCCCGGTACCACCACGGTGCCGGGCTCTTCTGGTTTAAAGGTATGCCGTGGTTTTCGCTACTTCAGATGAAGAAAGCGCCCGTTTGCAGGGGGAGCAAACGGGCGCAATTGAGCGAATGTATTTGCGTCAGCAGCCGCTGTGGGCAACGTCTTGATGACTAGTTGGTCGTACCGGAATCGTCGCCTGAATCAGTACCAGAGCCAGAAATCGAAACCGTCAACGTGATCGTGTTGTCGGTGGACTGCTTACCGGTGGGGGAGACGCCCGTAACGGTGGCGTTTTCGTTGCCACTCACGGGGTTGCCGTTCTGATCGCAGAATGCGATGTTGTAGAACCCGGCGTTGTTGAGCGCGGTGACGGCGGCGGAGATGCTCTTGCCGTACAGGTTGCCCGGAACGCTGGCCTTGCCGGACTTCTTGGCGATGACGACGGTAATCGTGGCGCCGGGCTTCTGCTTACCGCTGGGGTTCCAGCTGATCACGGTGCCCTCGGTAACCGAGTCGTTCTCCTGGTAGCTCACGTCGACGCCGAAGCCTGCCATATCGAGGGCGTTACGCGCCTGGGCCTCGGTCATGTCGGTCAGGTCGGGGACGGACGTGGTATCCGGGCCGCTCGAGACCTTGTACGAGATGGTCGTGCCCTTCGCGACTTCCTTACCGGCTTCGGTGCCCTGCTCAAAGACCTGGCCCTCATCGGCCTCGTTGGCCTCCTCGGAGGCGTTGCCCTTCAGGCCAACGCTTGCCAGCGCGGCTTCTGCCTGGTCCTTGGTCAGGCCGACAAGCCGGGGAACCTCAACCTTCTCGGAGGGCTTGGGGCCCTTGGAGATTACCAGGTTCACCTTAGTGCCCTTGGCCTTCTTGGTGTTGCCGTTGGGCGTCTGCTCGGCGACCTTGCCCTCGTCGACATCGTCGTTGTAGCTTTGGTCGATGGTGCCGACCTCGAGGCCGGCTTCCTTGATCAGCTCTACGGCAGTTTGCTGGTCCTTGCCCAGTACATCGGGAACGGTGACCTGCTCGCCGCCAAAGAGTCCTGTGGCAAAGGCCACCACGATGCCGATGACGGCAACGGCCGCCACCACGGCGGCGATGATCTTGTTCTTGTTGGATTTGGGCTTTTCGACCTCGTAGGAGCCGGTGGAGCCCGAAACCGAGCTACGGGCGGTATTCTGGCCGCTCACGCCCGAGACGGGACGCACCATGGCGCGCGTCTGATCGGAAAGCTCGCGAGTCTTGGTGGCGCCCAGCTCACCGGGGGCACCGATGATGCGTGTGGGCTCCGAGATGTTTACGGCACGGCCCGACAGGTAGCTGTTGAGCACCTGACGCAGCTCGTCGGCGGTCTGGAAGCGGTTTGCCGGGTCTTTCTCCATGCACTTGAGGATGATGCGCTCAAGGTCGGCGTCGACACCGGAGTTGATCTGGCTCGGTGGAATAGGCAGCTCGTTGACCTGCTTGAGTGCGACCGAGATAGCGTCGTCACCGTCAAAGGGAACGCGGCCGGTGGCGCACTCATACATCACGACGCCCAGCGAGTAGATATCCGAGGTGGGGCCGAGGTCCTGACCACGGGTCTGCTCGGGGCTGACGTAGTGGGCGGTTCCCAGCACGTTGTTGTCTTGCGTGAGGTGGCTGTTCTTGGCGCGCGCGATGCCAAAGTCCATCACCTTGATGTTGCCGTCGGGCAGCACCATGATGTTCTGCGGCTTAATGTCGCGGTGGATGATCTCATGCTTGTGAGCGACCGAAAGCGCGGAGCTGATCTGCGAGCCGATCTGGGCGACCTTCTTGGGGTCGAGGGCGCCGTGGCTCTTGATGCCGCTCTTAAGGTCGGTACCGCGCAGGTACTCCATGACGATGTAATAGGTGTCGCCGTCCTTGCCCCAATCGTAGACGCCCACGATATAGGGGGAGGAGAGACCGGCTGCTGCCTGGGCCTCCTGCTTAAAGCGTGCGGCGAAGGTTGCGTCGCCAGCATACTGCGGCAGCATGATCTTGACGGCAACCGTGCGGTCGAGGACCTGGTCCTGTGCACGGTAGACGGTCGCCATGCCGCCTGTCCCCACCTTATCCTTGAGGAGGTATCTTCCCCCGAGGACCCTCTGTTCCATTCCTGCTCCTAACATAACTATTCGCTCAACGATGTGTGTAGTACCTACGATGTGGCCGCTGGGGCCGTGTGGCGCGTTGCCGCTAACTCTTCGGCCGCGGCGCGCCTCGGGTGTCCGATTCGATCATGGGCATCACGCTCCCTGTGCGGCGAGCGCCGCGGTCAGGACGATGCCGGCAATCTTGGCCGCCTTGACGTCGTGTTTGTCGTAATCCTCCAAGGCCACCGAGATGGCGACCGTGGGTGAATCGTAAGGTGCAAAGCCAACGAACATCGAGTTGACGTTGGTGCCGCCGGTCTCGGCCGAGCCGGTCTTGCCGGCGACCTTGACGCCGGGGACCTGGGCATCGGTGCCGGTACCGGACTGGACGGCGGCGAGCATGGCCTGCTTGACCTGGTCGGCCGTGGCGGAGCTGACGGCCTGACCCAGCGAGCGGGACTGCGTGGTCTTGACCACAGTTCCGTCCGGGGCGAGTACCTGGGCTACAAAGTACGGGTCCATGACCACGCCACTGTTAGCGATGGCGGCGGCAATCACGGCGTTTTGCATGACGGTGGTCTGCGGCCCGGGCGTGTGGTCCATGCCGACAGGCTGGCCGGCGCCGGCCCAGGCGGTCTCCCACTCGGTCATGAGCGACGGGTCGGCCATGATGGAGGCCGCGGAGGTCAGGTCCTGGCCGAGCTTTTGGCCGTAGCCAAAGGCGTTGGCAAACTGCACGAGCGTGTTTGCGCCAACTTCGTTTGCCACTTGGCCAAAGACGACGTTGGAAGACACGGCAAAGGCCTGCTGCAGGCTGATGGTGCCGTAGCTCTCGTTGGCATAGTTGGTGACCGGCGCGTTGCCGATGTCCATGGAGCCGGGCGCCTGGTAGGTGCTGGTAAGGCTGGCGGTGCCGGTCTCGAGTGCCGCGGAAAGCGTAACGACCTTAAACGTGGAGCCCGGCGTGTACAGCGCGTCCATGGCGCGATTGTACATAGAGCCGTCCTCGCCGCCGCCCGCCTGCAGCAGGGCGTCGATGTTGGTGTTGTCGTAGGTGGGCGAGCTGGCACATGCGAGCACCGCGCCGGTACGCGGGTCGATGACCACTACAGCGCCCTTAAAGCCCTTGAGCGCCTGCTCGGCCGCCGTCTGGATACGCGAGTCGATGGTGAGCTTGGCGGTGTTGCCCGGCTGGGTCTGGCCCGCGAGCGACGCGATGGCGTTGTTCCAGCTGGAGTAATCCTTAGAGCCGGTGAGCGTGTCGTTCATGACACTCTCGATGGCGGTGGTGCCATACTGCTGGCTCACGTAGCCAACCACGTGCGCTGCCAGGTTGCCGTTGGGGTAGGAGCGTACGTAGGTGCCGTCCTCCTGCTGCAGCGACTCGGCCAGCGTCACGCCGTCGGACGTGATGATGGAACCGCGCTGGATGTACTTGGAGCGGGCGATGGTGTGGTTGTTGGTCGGCATGTCCTGATAGTCCTTGGCCTTGATGACCTGGACATAGGTGAGGTTGCCGATAAGGATGGCGAATAGCGCCGTAAAGGCGAGCACCGCACGGGTTAGACGGTTGGCGAGCGCAACGCGGCCGAGCACACCGGATTCAGGCGTGTCGAGCAGGCGACGGCGCATGCGCGAGCCGACGGAATGGCTGCCGCTGCCGTAGGAAGACGAGGTGGCAAAGCGCGTGCCCGTCGGGGCGGCGGCGGATGCGACCTGATCATCGGTGATGGCGGTCATGGTGCCGGTGCCGGTAAGCTCGGCCTCGCGTCCGGTCGCCTCGTCACCGGCGCGCAGCAGGAGCGCGACGATGATAAAGCTTGCCAGCAGCGAGGAACCGCCCTGGCTCATAAAGGGCAGGGTGACGCCGGTCAGCGGTATCAGGCGGGTAACGCCGCCCACGATCAAAAAGGCCTGGAAGCTGATGGCGGCCGTAAGGCCCGTGGCGCTAAAGGCGGCGAGGTCGGATTTAGCGCGGGCAGCCGTGGTGAGGCCACGCACGGCAAAGAGCATAAACAGGATGAGCACGGCGCCGCCGCCCAAAAGGCCCATCTCCTCGCCGATGGCAGAGAAGATAAAGTCGGACTCGACGACAGGGATGTTGTTGGACATGCCGTTGCCGATACCAACACCGACCAGACCGCCATCGGCAAGCGAGAAGAGCGACTGGACGATCTGGTAGCCCTGGCCCTGGGCGTCCTTAAACGGATCGACCCAAACTTGGAAGCGCACCTGAACGTGCGACAGGAACTTGTAGGCGCCCACGGCGCCGACGGCCAAGAGCGCAAGGCCGATAACGACATACGAGAATCGACCCGTGGCAACGTAGAGCATCAGCAAGAAGATGGTGTAGAACAGCACGGCCGAACCCAGGTCGCGTTCGAAGACGACAACGAGTAGGCACACGCCCCACACGGCAAACAGCGGCAGCAGCAGTCGCAGGCGAGGGATCTTAAAGCCCAGGATCTTGCGGTTGGAGATGGAGAGCAGCTCGCGGTTCTCGGCCAGGTACCCGGCCAAGAACAGCACGATAAAGACTTTGGCGAACTCGCCGGGCTGGATGGTAAAGCCCGCGATGCGAATCCACAGCTTGGAGCCCGAGATCGTGGTGCCGATAAAGATAGGCAGCATCAGCAGAATGATGCCGATAATGCCAAAAGTGTACTTGTAGCGCATGACTACGTCGAGGTTCTTAACCAACGCGAGCGTTCCCACCATGAGCGCCACCGAGACAAACAGGATGATGAGCTGTGAGATGGCGAGAGCGGGGGCGAGGCGTGTCACGAACGTGATGCCGATGCCCGAAAGCACAAAGACAATGGGCAGGATGGCGGGGTCGGCACCGGGCGCCAAGATGCGCACGGCAATGTGGGCCGCAGCAAAGGCGGCAAAGAGGCCGATCGGTACGGCGAGCGTCTCAAAGGAGATGGCAGCGCCCGCGGTGAGCACGTACATCGCATACAGCAGGATGACGGGGAACGCCGAGGCGATGAGCAAGAGCAGCTCGGTGTTGCGGCGACTCATAAGCGGCACTCCCTTTCTAATTCTTATCGGAGGCTTCGGCCTCGGCGGACTGTTCGGCGGTTTTCTCGGAATCTGATTCGGAGGTCGATCCCTGATTGGTGTTGTCGCGAATCGTTTGCGCGTCGATCACCTGG
>URUW01000062.1 GCA_900551205.1 uncultured Collinsella sp.
TTTGAACCAACGACCTCCGGGTTATGAGCCCGACGAGCTACCAGACTGCTCCACCCCGCAATGTCTGGGCGCCTCATGTGCGCAAGAAAGATTATTACGCGGGAGTTCGGTAAGCGGCAAGGAAAATCTCGTAGAGCATAATTCCTTCATATTTAGAACTCCTCAGCCCCTATCACCGTGAACGAATCGCAGCCGAGCGCCGCCGGCGGCACGTATACAATGGTGCGCGTCCTTTTACGCCGACACCTGGAGTAGACATGCTGCTCGCTATCGATATGGGAAACACGCAGACGGCCATGGGCCTGTTTGACGGAGACGAGCTGGTGCAGTCGTGGCGCATGCCCACCGACCGCTCCTATACCGCCGACGAGATCCACGTGCGCCTGATGGGCTTCTTTAAGATGTACGACCTCTCGCTCGGCGCGGTCGACGCGATCGCCTTTGCCGGCGTGGTGCCGCAGCTCTCGCGCGAGTGGCACGCCGTGGCCAACCGCATCGCGGCAGACGCCATCGTCATTGGGCAGCAGACGGCGGCCGTGACCAAGCTGCGGGCGGCGCGTCCCCAGGCCGTTGGTGCCGACCGCATCGCCAACGCCGTCGCTGCCGAGACCTTCTACGGCGCTCCGGCGATCGTGGTGGACTTTGGCACCGCAACCAATATCGACGTTATCGACGAGGACGGCTATTACATTGGCGGAGCGATTGCGCCGGGCATCCGCATTTCGATGGACGCGCTCGCCGCCCGAGCCGCCAAGCTCGCTAGCGTTCCGCTCGAGGCGCCCGAGCACGCCATCGGCCGCGATACCGAGGAGTGCATCAAGGTCGGCGCCGTAACGGGCGCCGCCGCCATGGCCGAGGGCCTGGTCGCGCGCATGAAGCGCGAGCTGGGGCGCGAGGACGCCACCGTTATCGCCACGGGCGGCCTCGCCAGCATCGTCGCCGATTCGACTGATGCCTTCGACATAGTCGACGGCCAGCTCACCATCAAAGGCATCTGCGAAATCTACCGCCGCATGCAGAAGCTGGGGTAAGGCGGGGTTTAAGTCGAGCGCGAGCGGCGAACTAGGCAACGCATCGGTCCTATTCCTCAAAATCGAAATTTTTTCGATTTTGAGGAATAGGACCTTTTGCTAAGCCTCGCCGCACAACCACCTCGCCAGGTCCACGATCTGCACCCCATCGCGATCCGTGGCCTCGTGATGCGTGCGAGCAAGAATCATCTTGGGATACGCATCGCCAATGCTCAGCAGTGGCGAAATCTCGCGTTCAAACGTCTTATCCGAGCTAATGTCGTCGCTCACCTGGATATAGAGCTTCTCGCTCCGTTTGATTGCTACAAAGTCTATTTCCTTTTTATAGAGCACGCCGACGTATACCTCGTATCCGCGCCGCAGCAGCTCGATGGCCACCATGTTCTCGTATACGCGCCCCCAATCCATATCACGTGTACCAAGCAGTGCGTATTTGAACGCGTGGTCTGCCAGGTAATACTTCTCGCCGCTCTTAAGGTATTTTTTGCCGCGAATGTCGTACCGACGAACTTTATAGAAGGCAAACGCATCGCACAGGTACCCCATGTACGTGCCGACCGTCTTGTTCGTAATCTTTAGCCCATCCGCATTCAAAACATCTGTAATGCTGCGTGCCGACGTTATGTTGGAGACGTTGTCCATCATGTAATCGGCAATGCGCAGCAGTGCCGATTCGTTTCTCACGTTATGCCGCTGCACGATATCCCTCACGATGAGCGTTTTGAAGACATTGGAAAGATATTGGTAGCGCTGCTCCTGCAGTGGATAAGGGTAAGAGCCGGACATACCGCCGGTTCTCGCGTACTCATCGAAGTCGTGATCGACCTCGCCCTCGTCACTATAGAAGCGATACTCCTCAAACGAGAATGGGAAAACCTCGATCTCGAACGTGCGCCCCGTAAAGAGCGTCGACAGATCGCTCGACAGCAAAAAGGCGTTCGATCCGGTGATGAAGATGTCGTACTGCTCGGATGCATGGAGGCTGTTAATCGCGCGTTCAAAGCCGTCGCACATCTGAACCTCGTCGATAAGCAGGAAGTTTTGCTTGTCGGACACTCGATGCTCTTTCACATAGGCGAGCAGGGCATGATATTCGAGCAGGCCCTCGAACTCGTCGAGGTTGTAATTGATATGGATGACATTCGAATTGGACAGATTTGCCTCCACGTAATCGCGGAGGGCCTCGAGCAATTTTGACTTACCGCTACGGCGAATGCCCGTTATGACCTTGATGTCCGGTACGCCAATAAGGCTCGTCAACGTGTCCATATATGACGTTCTATTGATGAGTTTCATTGGGCCCCCTCGCGGTCTTTTATCGCTATTCCTCAAAACTGAAAAATTTTCAGTTTTGAGGAATAGGCTCTGTAACGAATATACCTCGCGAAAGGCCGAGCTGGCTTAATCCTATTCCTCAAAAACGAAAATTATTCAGTTTTGAGGAATAGGATCGAGATGCCGCCCTGCAGTCACGCAGAAGCCCTCCCCGGTGCAAGCCGAGGAGGGCTTCTGTCGTCATCGTTATCTTTGAACGCGAGTGCCTCGCGCTACAGACCGCGAATCCGTACGGCCTCGGGCGGAAACTCCTGCTCGCCGGCATCGGTCTTGATGGTCGCGCGGCCCCAGATGTCCAGGCCCGCAAACACACCGACCGCAAGCGGCAGGCCGTTGGGCGACACCGCTGCAACTTGGCGACCCAGCAGCGGCACCATATCGAAATACTCGCCCAGCACGGGAGCCAGCGGGCCGGCAGCGCCCTGCGGGGTGTTCGCGACGGCAGCCCAGGCATCCACGCGGACAAGCACGGCGGCGGCCAATGCCTCGACCAGCACTTCGTCGGCCATATCCACGCCAAGCTCGTTCAGCGCCGCGCGCTCAATATCCACCGTTACGGCACCGAACATGCCCGCGGCGCCGGCACCGCCGTTGACGGCGACGCGCGCGAACGACGTCTCAAACGCGGGCGCGCCGTACACGATATTGCTCGGCCACTCAATGCCCACCTTGCCGGCAAGGCCCAGACCCGGCGTCGACGCTGTGCCCACAAGCGCATCCATCATACCCATCGCCGCCACAAACGGCAGGCCGTGGAAGGCATGCATGCTCACGTCCGGGCGCACGATCAGCGAAAACGTCAACGACGCCTCACCCGCACTCCAAGCGCACCAGCCCGCGGACGCACCCTCGCGGCCTGCGTCGCGCGCGGCGTCAAGCTCGATACCGGCGGCTACAGCATTCATCTCAATCATCTACATACGCCCCAATTCGCCCACGATATGGCCCACGCGGTCCTCGGGCTCCTTGACCTCGACGCCGTTGTAGCGGAAGAACCGCGCCGGGTCGTGCATCAGGTCCTCGAGCGGCACCAGCACAAAGTCGCGCTCACCAATGAGCGGATGCGGCAGGCGCAGCTTTTTGCCGCCGTGGGTCTCGCCGTCCATCCACAGCAGGTCCAGGTCGATGGTGCGCGGGCCGTTGACCTTGGCCTTCTTGGAGCGGTCGCGCCCCAGCTCGGCCTCGATCTTCATGAGCTCGTCGAGCAGCACCAACGGCGCCAGCTCGGTCTTGATCTCTATGACGGCGTTGGCAAATGCGTCCTGGCGCGTCTCGTAGGCCGGCTCGCTCTCGTAGATGCGCGAGCAGTTGGACACGCAGGTAAGCGGGATCTCGGCAATCATGTCGCGCGCAGCACGGATGTTGTCGCAGCGATGCCCCAGGTTGGAACCCACGGCCACAAACGCGCGGCGCGGCTGCGGCTTGGCAACGGCCCAGTAACCGTTCAGGAACTGCGCAAAGCCCGCAACGTCATGCACACGCACGATGTTGGCGCCGGCCTGGATGGCGCCCAGGCACACGCCAAACGTGGCGGCATCGCGCGCGGCGGCTTCGGTCACGCCCGAGACGGCTCCCACAAAACGTTTGCGCGACACGGCGCACATGAGCGGATAGCCCAGCGACGCCATCTTGGCGGTCTCGCGCTGGATGACGACATCCTCGTTGGCCGTCTTGCCAAAGCCCGGGCCGGGATCGATGCAGATACGGTCGCGCGACACGCCGGCATGGATGAGCGTGCGGGCCTGGTCGGACAGAAAGCCCATGACGCGGCGCATGATGGGCGCAGAATCGGGCAGGGTAAAGCGGCGGAGCTGCGAGGTGGGCACGTAGGCTTCCTCACGGCGGGCACTGCGGCGCATCATGGCGGCCAGGTGGTCGCTGGGCTCTGGTGCGGCTTCGGTAGCGGCGGGCACGGTCTCGGGCGCAGCGGCGGCAGGGGCAGCCTGCTCGGCAGTCGGCGTCTCTGGCTCGTCAACAGGCTCGGGCGCGGGCTCCGGTTCGCCAAACGGCAGCGAGGGCTGTACCACACCGCCCGGAAGCTTGGCCTCAACCTTGGACTCGCCCAGCAACTTGCCGCGACGGCGACGGGCCGGCTTCTCGGCCTCGCGCGCGGCCTCGGCAGCCGCTTCGCGTGCCTTCTCGGCAACAAACGCCGCAGCTGAGGTATCGAGCTGCACCGTCGCGTGCGTGCGTGCTGGTGTGGCGACCTCGCCGGCGTGCATCACGATGACGCCGCAGGTGCTCGTCTTAACGAACTCGACCATCTTGGGGTCGGTGAAGCCGGTCACGTCGTTGACGATCGAGGCGCCGCAGCGCACGGCCGCCTTGGCAACCGCCACATGACGCGTATCGATCGAGACGATGGCGCCCTCTTTGGCCAGCGCGCGCACCACGGGCAGTACGCGGCGAGCCTCCTCGTCGGGATTAACCGGGGTAAAGCCAGGGCGCGTGGACTCACCGCCCACGTCGATGATGTCGGCGCCGGCGTCAAGCATCGCCAGGCCGTACTCGATGGCGGCATCCGGGTCGAAGTGCTCCCCGCCGTCGCTAAACGAATCGGGCGTCACGTTGAGGACGCCCATGATGCGCGGACGGTCAAAGCTGAGCTCGTACTTTCCGCACCGCCATGTCTTGCTGTCGTTCGCCATGAACATCCTCCTAAAATGCCCACGCCGCCGAGCTTGGGGAGCTGGCGGCGGGGTCGCTTTGCACTCAGTCTTTCTATTGTATCCGCGCGCGCGGGCTAGAACGCAAACGCGGCCGCGATGTCGCAAGAAATCAGCAGGTCGGCATTTGCATCCTGATCGGTGGGCGCCAAATTGCAAATGGCCAGCGTATCGCCAGTAAAGTAACGCGTGAGGCCCGCCGCCGGATACACTACGAGCGAGGTTCCGCCCACGACGAGGGCGTCGGCTGCGGCGATGGCAGTAACGGCGCCGGTAAGCACACGCTCATCGAGCGGCTCCTCGTAGAGGACCACATCTGGCTTGATGCGACCGCCGCACGCAGGGCACACGGGCACGCCCGCGGCATCCTCGTGCTCGCGCGCGCAAATCCATTCGGCGCTGTAGACCGCGCCGCACGTCTGGCAGATATTGCGGTGTACCGAGCCATGCAGCTCAAACACGCGCCGTGAACCAGCCGCCTGATGCAAGCCATCGATGTTTTGCGTCACCACGGCGTCGAGCTTGCCGGCGCGCTCCAGCTCGGCCAGCTTGGTGTGACAGCGATTGGGCTTAGCGTTAAGCGCGATCATCTTGGTGCGGTAAAAGTCGAAGAACTCCGCCGGATGTGTCTCGTAAAAGCTGTGCGAGAGCATAGTCTCGGGCGGATAGGAAAACCGTTGGTGATACAGACCGTCCACGCTGCGGAAATCGGGAATGCCGCTTGCCGTGGAAACACCCGCGCCGCCAAAGAAGACCACGTGACTATGGGTTTCGAACAGCTCCGCCAGCGCGGCAGAGGCCTGTTTGGAATCCGATATTGCCTGCGTCATATATGTCCTCCGTCCGTGTCTCCGGGACGGCGGCGTTCGCACTATCACTCGCGGACTCCGCCCCGCTCTAGTTGCGTTAATCTTAAGCCTGCCAACCCCGTCGAAAGGACACCATGCCTCAGACTTACACTTTCGCCTCGTGGAACGTTAACGGCCTGCGCGCCGTGCTCAAAAAGGACCCGAGCTTTATCCAGATCGCGCAAGAACTCGACGTCGATATCTTGGCGCTGCAGGAGACAAAGCTGCAGGAGGGCCAGGTCGATATCGACCTGGCCGGCTATCACCAAACCTGGAGCTACGCCGAACGTAAAGGCTATTCGGGCACTGCGGTCTTTAGCCGCCAGGAACCGCTGCGCGTGCTGCACGCCGACGCGCTGCTACCCTACGCCGGCGAGGGCGAGGCGGCCGAGTTCGTCGCCCAAGCCGCAACCGAGGGCCGCGTCTGCGCGCTCGAGTTCGACAAGTTCTGGTTTGTCGACGTCTATACACCCAACGCCCAAAATGAACTCGCCCGCATCGACGTGCGCATGGCCTGGGACGATGCTTACCGCGGCTTTTTGAACGCGCTCGAGCGCGAGACCGGCAAACCCGTCGTGACCTGCGGCGACTTTAACGTGGCGCACGAGGAGATCGACCTTAAGAACCCCAAGTCCAACCGCGGCAACGCCGGCTTTTCGGACGAGGAGCGCGGCAAGTTTACCGAGCTGCTCAACGCCGGCTTTACCGATACCTGGCGTGCGGCAAACCCCGACGTCGAGGGCGTCTACAGCTGGTGGAGCTATCGCTTTAATGCCCGCAAGAACAACGCCGGCTGGCGCATCGACTACTTCCTGGTAAGCGACACAATCGCCGGCAACGTGCGCGACACGGGCATCCGCGGCGACATCTTTGGCAGCGACCACTGCCCCGTCACCCTCACGCTAGAGCTCTAGCCCCAGCTGATCCCCTGGGGACGGAGGAAAACGAATCATTTTGGGCCTCGTGGTGGTATCCACGTGACCCATCCGCCACGAAACACGCCCATCTACTACGTTTAAGCCACCACCCTCAACCACAGCGAACAACGCAAAAAGAAAACCGCAGGTAGAAAGCCTGCGGTTTTTCATAAAACGCGGTTGTGTTTGGGGGTGTCGGGTCAAACGTAGTAGATAGGCTGATTTCGTGGCGGGCGAGTTCAGCTGATTCCCCGGGGGCGTCTGGAGACGGAAGAAAACGGATCAATTTGGCTCTTGAGGGTCACGACGCCCGTCATATCAGCCGGCCATTCCAAAACTATGCCAGTTTACGGGGCTAAATCGCGAACCCCCAACCATACGCAATTCCGAAATAATAAAACCGCAGGTAAACGGCTTGCTCTATTTCAAAAATAGCCGGCATGGTCTGCTTGTGCCAATCTGGCCCCGTAAACCGGCATAGTTTTAAAATGGCACTTCGGCAGTATTGATTCCCGCCCCGGCGCAACCAGCCCTACAGTCCGTACTTCACGACGACTCGGTTGATGCGGCGACACCAAGGCTTGTACAGGGCGACCAAAAACACGCAGGTCGCAAGGCCGTGCGTGATATCGAACGGTACGGCGGTGGCAAGACGCGCCATGGCACCCGCCCACGTGAGCGGTTGAACAAAACCGATAATGTCGTAGGCGTTGATCACAACGCCGTACAGCAAACCCGAAGCAAAGCCGTAGGTCAGCAGCGCCGGCATACGCACGGTGCCGTCGGCGCGGTCGAACGCACCCGCATGCGCCAGCGCGCCGCCAACATAGCCAACCAGGCCCCAAGCATACATCTGCCACGGCGTCCACATGCCCTGTCCAAAAAAGAAATTGCTGGTCAGCGCCGCCAACGCGCCAACCATAAAACCATTGCGGCGACCAAGCGTCGCCCCCGCAATAATGGCGATGGCACTCACCGGTTTAAAGTCGGGAATGGGGCCAAACAGAATGCGCCCCGCCGCAGCCAACGCCGCCAGAACCAGCGTTGGCATAA
This sequence comes from uncultured Collinsella sp., assembly GCA_900551205.1. Taxonomy (GTDB): domain Bacteria; phylum Actinomycetota; class Coriobacteriia; order Coriobacteriales; family Coriobacteriaceae; genus Collinsella. The sequence goes on from URUW01000062.1 coordinate 7,851, forward strand.
TCTGGCGTAAGCCCGGGCGCGACGCCTCGTAGCCCGCAAAGAACAGCGCGAGCACCAGCGCCACCACGACAAGCATGGCAAGTGCCGCCTGTTCAACGCCCGCCAGCAACGCCGCAGCCATCACGGCTGGCACCGCCAGCAGCAGCGGTATCTCCAGTTTTGCGAGTAGGCGCACGATGCGATAATCCGCCATCCCATCACGCCCTATAAAACACGTTGTCGGCAAAGAAGTCGGTCGGCGGCTCCATGCAGGCGATCTCGCCATCAAACATCATGGAAATGTCATCGGCAACCTGCTCGGCAAAGTCCAGGTCGTGCGTCGCCATGACGACGGTGCCGCCAGCCTGCGCATGGTCGCGCAGGGCGCGGGCGATGATGCGGCGGCTGGCCAGGTCCAAACCCTTGGTGGGCTCATCGAGCAATAGCAGTTCGGGGCCGATCAACAGCAGCTTTGCCAACGCAAGCAGCTGACGCTGTCCGCCCGAAAGATCGTACGGATGGCGCCCATCCAGACCCGACAGCCCCAAGCTCGCCGCACGCTCCCGCGCCAAGTTCTCGTCATATCCGCAGGTCGAGGCCCATTCCATCAGCTCATCGCGAACCGTCTCGGCAACCAGCAATGCTTTGGGGTTCTGAGGCAGCAGCGCCGCCGAGGCCGCTCCGCGCACCATGCGACCGCGCTGCAGCTTGGCGGTCTTCGCCAGCACCGAGAGCATCGTCGACTTACCGCATCCGTTGCCGCCCACGATCGCATGCACCGCACCGGCCGAAAACGCCACGTCGAGCCCGCGCAGAACCCAACCGCCCGCGCGATCGTAGCGAAACCAGCTCCCTGCCAGGGTGGTAGCCGACCCGCCGTGCATTTTTTGGAGTATTCTGCTCCCATCCGTGCGCGGGAAGGCTTCCGAGCCGTTCTCGAGCGACGTTTGCGCCACAAATTCGGACGATTTGTCCAATTCCGAACTTTTTTTCGCGCTCGATACGTCCCCGGGCGGCTCCAGAGAGCCCAAATTGTCCTCACGCCTGCTGAATACTCCGTTTTTTGCACATCGGACGGCACCCCACCCCAACATGTCGTCGGAAAACAGCGATTCTCGACGCCCCAAAGAAGCCATATCCGCCACCTCGCGCACGCGACCGTCCTCAATCCGGTACGCACACGTCGCATACTCGAGCATTGGGCGCGGTTGATGCGTAGCCACAACAACCGTGCAGCCCAGCTCGCGATTCACACGAAACAGCGCGTGCAGAAAATTCTTCTCGGCAACGGGATCGAGCTGAGACGTGGGCTCGTCGAGTAGCAGCACACGCGGACACAGCGCCAGGACGGCGGCAAGCGACAGCAG
>URUW01000063.1 GCA_900551205.1 uncultured Collinsella sp.
CTTTACGCCCGCGCCCTGCACAGAGTTCGGTTCTCCGCGGTATCTATATGTAATAAAAAAGCAGGTAGAGACACTTCTCTACCTGCTTGTAACTATTGGTGGAGGCGCGGAGAATCGAACTCCGGTCCACGAAAGCCCCCTGATTGGCATCTCCAAGCTCAGTCGCTGGTTTTGTCTCGGACGCTTTGCGCGCAGCGACACGCTCGCGGCGTCCTAACCGGTTCGGTCTTAGCCTGCGCCATACCGATTACGTGCGCAGGAGCATTCCCCTAAAATGACGTCGCGCCGGTGTCGGGGAAATCACCGGGTTGACGCGCCGCTATAAATTAAGCAGCGAGAGCCATAGGCTCAAAAGAAGAGTTGTTGTCAATTCAATTTGACGGTACCCCTGTTTAACGAGGCGAGGAGACCTCGGCTTGCTTCCTCTCTCAGAGCTATCGTGTCGAAACCAGTCGCCCCCGAATGCTGGGAAAGTCTGGATGGCATCGGGCACAAAAGCACCCAACAGCCGTCGACTTTTCAAGGAACATGCGGGACGAGCCCCGCTTGTGGAGTGTTATCTTACCACGTTCTAAAGGCAGACAGCTGTTCTATGCACGAGCTGTGAAGACCCCAATGTGCGCCGCACTTCGCACTTTTGCTACCGATCGCGTCACGTATATTTTCGCCAAGCACAACTGCCCCGTCGAAAGGACCGTTATGGATACCAAGCAGCAACTCGTCAATGCCCTCGCAGGCCTGGGCTCAACCATTACCGAAGCTATGGATGTCATCGAAGGCTTTGTCCCCTGCGGACATCCCGCCCTCACGGTATCGAACGCACTCGTCGCGCTGGACGCCAACGATGATGTGGCTCTCGCCCAGCAGCTTGAGACCGTCGAGGGCTTTATCGACCACGTGAGTGAGAACCGCGGCGTGGCCGCCTACCACGGCATCGAGGTCGAGCTCGCGGGTCCCAAAGCCGATCTGCTCGCAGCAATCCGCGAGGTAGGCGCCCTTATGCAGACCGCAGGCGTCAAGAACACCCAGGTCAACGAGTGGGTCTACCGCAGTCTGGCAGCACTCGGCAGCTCCGACGAAAAGGCAGCCGAGCAGCTCGCAGAAAGCCCCGCCATTAAGGCCGAGCTTTTGTAAATAGCAGGCGCGGGCCCCTTGGCGCATCGTCGTCCAAGAGGCCCGCAAACAGTTCGCGTCAACCGATAGCCGCGCCACCACGTTCGGCCAGCGCGAGAATCGGCATCATTTGGCGCGGGGTCTTTGCTGCAAGATCGGCATGTTCGAGCAGCTCGCGATCGTTGGTCACCAAGTAATCGACCTGCGCGCGCTTGCACGCGGCGAGCACCAAGTTGTCCTCGTAATCGCGATGGAGCGCTAAGTATTTGTCGGCCAGCCAAAGGTCCGACGCATCTGCACCCACGGCCGTGGCGTTTTCGGTCATGTTCCGAACAAACGCCAACGCCGCATCGCCAATTGCACGGGCAGATGCCTCGTCGAGCGCTTCCCCACTGGCAAGAACGCTACGCTTCAGCTCGTGTTGGACAACGTACAGCACGTCCTTGGCGATATGCACCGGAAAGAACAGCAATGCCCCCGCCTCCGCCGCCTGCCCAATAAACGCACGCGCGGCAAGCGACTCAGCATGGTCGACGCAAAACGAATCAACCCATACGTTGGCATCCAAACGCAAAAGGCCTGCGCCCGGACGACACCGATGCCGTCTGGGCGCAGGCCAGATAACGTGGGCGAACACGTCTGCTAACGCAGGTACGCCTTTGCGTTGCCCAGGCTGTAGGCGATCGTTGAGCCGTTGTGCAGCAGTGACGACGTCTGCGGAGTGATCATGCCGGTAATACCCAATGCCAACAGCGCCGAGTTGGTGAGCATCACCTTGGAATACGAACTCGTCAGACGGTCGATGAGACCCTGACTCATGCGGCGCAGGCGCACGATCGCGGCCAGATCCGTATCGGTCAGGATGATATCGGCGACTTCCTTGGCGATGTCGCTTCCGCCACCCATGGCCAGGCCCACGTCGGCCAAACCGAGCGCCGGCGAATCGTTGACGCCGTCGCCCACCATGGCAACATGGCGCCCCTCGCTCTTAATGCGTTCCACATAGGCGTACTTGTCCTCGGGCAGCAGTTCGGCCTTAAACTCGTCGACACCCGCCTCGCGCGCAATGCGCTCGGCCGTGCGCTCGGAATCGCCCGTGAGCATAACGACATGCTTGACGCCCAGCGCATGCAGGTCGGCGATGGCCTCACGGACCCCAGGCTTGAGCGGATCTTCGATGCCGAGCACGCCGACGACCTTTCCATCGACCGCCAGATACAGCGGCGACAGGCCCTGCATCTGGGACTCAATGCGCTCCTTGATGTCGGATTCGAGCTGTGCGCCCTCGTCCTCAAATACAAAGTGCGCGGAACCGATGATGGCGCGACGTCCTTCAATGGACGAAGCGATGCCGTGCGCCACGATGTACTCGACAGCGGCATGGCGCTCGCGGTGCTCGAGCTCGCGCTCGCATGCCGCATTGACAACGGCGCGCGCCACCGGATGCGGGAAATGCTCCTCCAGGCAAGCGGAAAGGCGCAGGACCTCATCCTCGCTCCAGCCATCGGTGGTGAGTACGCAGGCAAGACGCGGCTGCGCCTCGGTGAGCGTGCCGGTCTTATCAAAGACAATGGTGTCGGCCTTGGCAAACGACTCAAAGTACTTCGCGCCCTTGACCATAACACCCATCTTGGCGGCATCACTCATAGCGGTCATGACGGCGACCGAACCCGTGAGCTTGAGCGCGCACGAGTAGTCGACCATCAGCGCCGCCGAGGTCTTGATAAGGCTGCGCGTGGTAAGCGCGACCAGACCCGCAAGCAGGAAGTTCCACGGGACGATCTTGTTGGCGAGGTCTTCCATGTGCGACTGGCCCTCGGACTTGAGCGAGTCGGCCGTCTGCACGAGCGAGACGATCGAGCGCAGCTTGGTCTGCGCCGTGTTAGCGCGCACGCGAACCAAGATGCTGCCGTCTTCCACGACGGTTCCGGCGAACACGTCGTCGCCCACGCTGCGTTCGACGGCCAGCGGCTCGCCGGTCAGGGTCGCCTGGTTGACCATAGCGTTCCCCTGCTCGACAACACCGTCGATGCAAATGGACATGCCAGTGCGCACGGCGACCAGATCGCCAGGCTCGAGCTCGGTCGCGGCAACGCTTACCTCGGTATCGCCGACGACCTTTTGCGCCTTGTCGGGCACATCGAGCAGCGAGTTAATGAGCTCGTTTTCGCTCATGGCGCGGGTGTAGTCCTCGAGCAGCTCGCCCACGTTGAGCAGGAACATCGTCTGGCCCGCGGTGTCGACATCACGCTTGACGAACGAAATGCCGATGGCCGAAGCGTCGAGCACGGGAACGGTCAGGCGCGGCTGCGCGAGCTCACGGAGGGCGGCGCGCAAAAAGGTCATGTAACCGGCCACGACAAACACCGCACGCAGGGGCGTGGGCAAAAACCAGCGACGTGCGTAGTGGGCGCCGACAAGTGTGGCAAGATCCATGACGAGCTTGTGCTTGCGCGGCTCGAGTTGTATCACGTAGCCCGTCTTTGCGTCGGCAATGGCCTGAGCACCGACGGCGGCCAGCACGGCATCGCGTCGCGGCTCGTCGTACTCCAGCGCCATCTGGCCAATGCGGCCATACACGCGCACCTTGCGCACGCCGTCGATGTCGCCACCAAGCTTAAGAAGCGCATCGAGATCGCTCTCTGGCACAGGACCCGCCAACTGGAGGCGGGTCCTGCCGGGGATCTCGCTGATAATCGAGAATCTCATAGTTTGTGCCTGGAAGCGCTACTCAGCTGCGTTGTCCGCGGCGGCCTCGCTCTGGGTGATGTAAGCAGCCTCGGCAACCATGTCGTCGACATGAGCCTTGGCCTGCTCGACCATGTCCTGGTAGCCGTTCTTGATGCGCATACCGCACGCAATACCCTGCACGCAGGCATTCTTGACCGGAGCGCTGGTAAGCAGCTTGATGCCGGCCGTGCCAAGCAGAAAACCGCCACCAACAAGCAGGGTGTTAAACGTCGACTTCTTCATGTTGCTTCTCCCTTTTACCGCATGGGGCGCGGCATGGTGCCTTAGCACCCGAGTAAACAAGTTTGCTCGAGCACGCTTTTGAAATATCTCAATTTTATCTAACTATCTAGGTCAGCCATGGCTAACCTTTTGAAAATTAACGATGCGGAGTAACCGATTGTCAATGTGAGAAAGGGACTGTCCCTTTGCCCCTTCTTACAACTGCCAGGTAGCTGCTTCCTTTTGCAGCGCAACCATGCGGGCGAATTCTCCACCTGCCGCCTTGAGCTGCGCCGGAGTGCCCTGCTCGGCAACCACACCATCCTTGAGTACAACGATCTTATCGGCATTTTCCACCGTGCGCATACGGTGGGCAATAACGATAACCGTCTTACCTGCAAGCAGACGGGAGAGCGCCTGCTGAACCACGGTCTCGTTCTCCACATCCAAGCTCGCCGTCGCCTCGTCCAACAGCACGATAGGCGCGTCTTTGAGCAGCGCACGGGCGATAGAGATGCGCTGGCGCTCACCGCCGGACAGCTTGGAGCCGTTCTCGCCGATCATGGTGTCATAGCCCTGCGGCATGCGGCTCACAAACTCGTCGCAGTTGGCGGCACGCGCGGCAGCAAGCACTTCCTCATCGGTGGCATCGCGACGACCAAGACGGATGTTTCCCATCACCGTGTCGTCAAAGAGCAGCACGTCTTGGAACACAATGGCGTAGTCGCGCAGCAGCGCCTCGGGATCCACGCTCGCAACATCCACGCCGCCCACGGTGACCGTGCCTTCGGTGGCGTCCCAAAAGCGCGCGGCCAGGCGGCTCACCGTGGACTTACCGGAGCCCGAAGGACCGACCAGTGCCGTGACCTCGCCTTCCTTGGCGGTAAAGCTCACATCGGTAAGAACTTTCTCGCCGGCGCGGCCGTCCTCGCCCGCACCATAGCCAAATGCCACGTGATCGAACACCACATCGTGGCCTACGGGCTCAAACTGCTCGCTGCCCCGCGCCACGGGCTCTTCCATGATGGAACGCATGCGCTTGGCCGACGACTCGGCGGCAAACAGCTCGGACATCAGCATCAGCGCCTGATCAAAGGGCGCATAGATGCGGCTCACCATAAGCAGGAAGGCAAACATCATCAAAAAGTCGACCTGGCCGGAGGCGACCATCGCAGCGCCCGTGACCAACGTGGTGGCAATCCCCAGGCGCAGGATGGCAAAGGCGGAGTTGACCAAAAGCCCATTGGCGAGCTCGCCCTTGGTGGTCTCGCGCTCCTCGGCATCGATCACGGCGTTGAGCCCCTCAAGATAATGAGTCTCCTGGTTGGTGGCGCGGATCTCGCGCACGCAGTCGAGCGTCTCCTGGATCGCCTCGGTAACCTTGACCTTCTCGGCACGCACATGGTCGAACACCGGGGTCATGGGGCCGCGTGTCAGATACAGCACGGCAAAGGCCACGGGCACGCTCCAAAACGCCGCGATCGCCAGCTGCCAGCAAAAGAACAGCGACGCCACGAACACAATGGCGCTTGCGATGATGGCACCCCAAAGCTCTCCCAGCACGTGCTGTAGGCGTGCTCCATGGCCTGGACGTCGCCCATAATGGTCTCGGTTAAATCGGCCAGATCACGACGGCCAAAAAACGACAGCGGCAGCTTGCGCAAGCGCTCGGCGATCTCCATACGCTGCTTGCCGCACTCCTCGTAAAAGATGCAGTAGGTGTAGTAATACTGCTGCCAGTTAGAGGCAAAGAGCAACACGGAAAAGACCAGGAGGCCGCCCACAATCGGCAGGGCATCCGGCAGGTCGGCACCGGTGGCGAGATGTTCGACAAAACCGGCCATGACCAGGAACAATAAGCCCATGCCGGCCATGGTAATGAGATTGGTGAGCGCGGTCCAGAAAATGCCGCGTTTTACGCCGGCGACGCCTTTATCGGATAGGAAGTACTTCTTTTGGAATGAGGCGAACATTTAGGCCTCGCCTCCCTTCGTGACGGCGGCATCTGCGGCGGCAGTGATCTTCCAGCTCGCGGCCTGTTCGTATTCGGCCCACATCTTGGCGTATAGACCGTTTTGGGACAGCAGCTCGGCATGGGTGCCAGTCTCCTGCACGCTACCTTGGTTGAGCACCACGATCTTGTCGGCCCCCACCACGGTCGAAAGCCGGTGCGCGATCATAATGACTGTGCGACCCGCCGCCAGCTTGCTAAAGGCACGCTGGATGAGCGCCTCGTTCTCGGGGTCGGCAAACGCCGTGGCCTCATCGAGCACCACGATAGGCGCGTCTTTAAGGATCGCGCGGGCGAGTGCTACGCGCTGCACCTCGCCGCCCGAAAGATATGCCCCTCCAGCACCGAGCATGGTGTTAATACCCTGCGGGAGCTTGGCCACAATGTCGTCGCACTGAGCTGCGGAGAGGGCCGCACGCACTTCGTCGTCAGTGGCCGTGGGCTTGGAGGCACGCACGTTATCGGCAAGTGTTTGCCGGAACAGCTGGTTGGTCTGGAACACGAAGGCAACCTGGTCCATAAGCTCGTGCGGGTCCATGTCGCGAACGTCCACACCGCCTACGAGCACTCGACCCGAAGAAACATCCCAAAAACGCGGGATCAGGCTGGCGCAGGTTGACTTACCGCCGCCCGAGGGACCCACCAGGGCGAGGGTGCTACCCGCGGAAACGTTAAAGCTCACATGGCTAACGGCAGGTGCTTCGGCACCCTCGTACGTAAAGCTCACGTCCTCAAATCGCACGTCGCCGCCGGCAGGGTGCTTGGGTTGCGCGGGCACGGAGAGCCGCTTGGAATCCATGACGCTTCGAATTCGAGCCAGCGAATCGGCACTCATCTGAGAGGCCTCGCCCACAAACATAAGCTTGGTCATGGCCGTCGGTACCACGGCCGAAAATATCGCGTAAAACGTGAAGTTGGCCATAAAATGCGCGAAGTCCTTCTCGCCCGGCGCCAACAGCAACGCCACGGGCAACAGGAATGTCACAAGACCATTGAGCGCGGTAAGGTTGAGTACCTGCGGACCTCGGCAAAACGTGCCCGCATAGCTTTGTGCCATGTCGGCGTATTCGGCGATCGCATCGTGGAACGCCTTAAAGGAGTAGACCGTCTGCTGGAATACCTTGACCACGGGGATGCCGCGTACGTATTCGGTGCCGGTCTTGTTCATCTTGACCAGCGCGCCCATGTAAGCCTTCATAAACTCGGCGCCCTTGCCGCTCATCATGGCGGCCATGGCGCAAAACGAAACGACGACCGAGATTAAGCATGCCGCGCCCAAACGCCAATCGAGGGCAAATAGCAGCACAAGCAGGCCCACGACCATGGCGGTGGCACCGGCGATATCGGGCAGCATGTGCGCGAGCAGCGTCTCGGTGGAGGCGGCACAGCCGTCTACGATACGGCGCAGCTCACCGGTGGCGTGCGTGTCAAAGTAGCCGAGCGGCAGCTTAAGCAGATGCTCGCTCGTAGCCTTGCGGATATTGGATGCGCAGCGAAACGCGGACAGGTGCGTGCACATGAGCCCCACGAAATAGACCACGATGCTTGCCAGGGCAAAACCAACAGCCCACCAACCATACATCGCGATGTCGGCGGCCTCGCTCCAGTTGGGCGCCACGGCAATCAGGTCTCGCGCAACAAGCCAGATGCACACGTACGGGCCAAAGCTCAACAGCTGCGAGAACGCCGAGAGGGCCATGCCCAAATACGTTAGGAATTTACGGTCACCGGCATATGCAAGTAGCTCGCCGATGCCGCCGCCTTCCTTTTTTGATCCCTTTGCCATGAGATTCCTTTCTAACGGCTTGAGAGTTAACCGTAAGAAACTTATCATGGGCGTGTTAGCCAGGTCACACAATTGGGCCAGGCGTGGACGTTTTCGCAAATGAAGGGGACGCTTTTGAAAATGCGGCGGGCAGCAACCGATATAACCGAGCTCTACGCACCGCAGTTTGAGCAGTTTGGTCTGCAGCTTTCCGGCAAGGGCGCCGTCTTTACCGGCGAGGTGGCAAACGATCGGGCACACGGACGCGCATGGATCATGCCCCTTTCCCCCACCTGCATCGTCATGGAGCATTTCATTACCCCGACGCACAACATGCAGCTAGCCGAATACACGCCCGAACCGTACGCGTGCGTGAGCGAGGTCAGCGCGCCCACGCTCATGTGCATGCCCGAAGCCGGCATAACGCCTGCGAACCTCAAGCCGCTGCATGGACCGTGGCCGAACAGCGCGATCTGCAGCTTTGTCCAAGATAGCTGCGGTGAGGAGCTAAGCCCGCTGTTTGCAGGGCAGCTCTACCACTCGCGCTCGGTCCTCTTTTTGCCTGGATATTTTGACGAACTGGAGCACCGCTATCCCACCGAGTTCGCGGGGGTCTTTGAGGCGTTTGCCGAGTCATGGCACGAGGAGGCAGCGTCTGCCATCTACCACACGCTGCGCAGGATTAACGAGGAACGCGCCCGTACCGTAGGCGGACACGTCTATATGCAAGGCATCGTAGAGACCATGGTCGCGGAGCTCGCCTGTTCGCGCGCGGCCCACAGGCAAGCGCAGCAAGCGACAGACACGCGCGCCAGCGTTACCATTGCCCAAGAGGCGGCGAGCCTTGTGGAGCGCTCGCTCGACAAGGGCAGACATGTGAGCATCAACGAGGTGGCCGAGGCGCTCTTCTCAAGCCGCTCCAAGCTATGCGCCACCTTTAAGGCCCAAACTGGCGAGTCCCTGGGCGCCTACATTCGCAGACGCCGTATGGAACGAGCACAGGACCTTTTGGCCGATAGCGCGCTCACGATAGCGCAGGTGGCAGAGCGTCTAGGCTACCCTCAGCAGGCCGCCTTCGCCCAAGCCTTCAAGCAACACACCGGCACCACCCCCACCGCCTGGCGTTCCCAACATATATAAAGAATGAGGGCGCCATCGGCGCCCTCATTCACCAAATTCAATCCAGCCCACCTGACCCGAACGGCCGAGTCGTCACGGAACCGAGGGGCCGGGCGCAGGGCCTTGCCTCTCAATGAGTTCCCTTCAAAACAATGGGCGT
>URUW01000064.1 GCA_900551205.1 uncultured Collinsella sp.
CAGCTTGGAAGCAAGGCAGGGGCGATCCAGGCCGATTTGGGCGCCCTGCTCTCGGCGGCGCGGACGGCGAAGGTATTTAAGCCTCCTTGTCAGTCGCTTTGAGATAGTCCTCATCGTTCACAGGTTCCAACCACTCGTTGGAGGCTTTCTCGCCCGGAACCTCCAACGCGAGATGTGAGAACCAGCTGTCGGGTGCGGCTCCGTGCCAGTACTTCACCCCTGGGGCAATGTTGACCACGTCGCCAGGGTGCAGTTTCTGCGCCGGCTTACCCCATTCCTGGTAAAACCCTCGACCAGCCACGCAGATGAGAATCTGTCCGCCGCCGTTTTTGGCGTGGTGCACGTGCCAGTTGTTGCGGCAGCCGGGCTCGAACGTCACGTTGTAGACGCCAACCTGCTCGGTTGATAGAGGCGCGAGGTAGCTTTGCCCGATAAAGTACTTCGCGAATGCGTCGTTGGGGGCACCGATGGGAAAGGCCATCTCGTTTTGGTGCTCGGCTTTTGCATCGGCGGCATCGTCATCCGCCCAGACCTCCTTTGCCATGCGGAAGGCCGCCCATGCCTTGGGCCACCCCGCGTAAAACGCGGCGTGGGTAAGGATTTCCGCTATCTCCGCCCTGGTTACACCGTTATTCTTTGCGGACATCAGATGGTATTGGAACGAGGAATCCGTCAGTCCCTGTGCCATCAGGGCCACAACCGTCACCACGCTGCGGTCTCGAAGGGAAAGCCCGTCTTCTCGACTCCACACCTCGCCGAACAGCACGTCATCATTGAGCTGTGCGAATTTGGGGGCAAAGTCCCCCAGGGCATCCCTGCCTGCCGTCTGTTTAATTGCCATGATCGATCTCCCCCTTTCGATGGTTTAGGTGCAAATCTGTTTCCGCATTACGGAACACCCTTTGCAATCCCTGTTCTAATGACGAGAATGAAGGTAATACCTAAACCTGACTTTAGGTCAAGGAATGAATTCGAGATTGATTCGGAGGAACCATGTACACAATCGGACAGGTGTCGGAGATGTTCGGCTTGCCCGCCTCAACGCTGCGCTATTACGACAAGCAGGGATTGTTCCCGGCATTGGAGCGGACGTCCGGCATTCGGCAATTCGGCGATACGGAACTCGAGGCGCTTCGGGTCATCGAATGCCTCAAGAAAGCGGGGATGGAGATCAAGGACATTCGGCTGTTCATGGAATGGTGCGCAGAGGGTCCATCGACATACCCCAAACGCAAGGCCATGTTCGAGGAGCGGAAGGCCCACATGGAGCTAGAGATCGCGAACATGAACCGCGCGCTGGACATGCTGAAGTACAAATGCTGGTACTACGAGCAGCTGAATCAGAGCAACAACGAGGCTGAGCTGAAGGCACTGATTCCCGACGGCTTGCCAGAAGACATCAAAGAGGCCTACGAAAACGCTCACGCTCGATAGTGCCAAAAACGTCCCTTCTGAAACTCAACCATTGTTTAAGATGTCACAACTTAGGCAACAAGACTGGTTGCCCCGGTACGCAACGGGAGGGTCGACGCGGCTGGCATCGACCCTCCCATTTCCCAAACGGCATAAAGCTACTTGCTCACAACCGAGATACGCTGGGCGACGTGGTTACCGGACTCGACCTCATCGACCATGGCAATCGCATAGTCAGCGTACGAGAGCGTTGACTCGCCGCGGCTGTTGAGCGTGAACTCCTCGCCCGCCAAGATATACTCACCGGTGCGCTCGCCGTCGGCCTGGAAGTCAGCAGCAGGGGAAATGAAGGTCCACTTGAGGCCGTCCGTTTCGCGAAGGTGAGCAAGGACTTTGCCGGCCGCGGCGGACAGCGGCTTCCAGTCATCGGGAAAGTCCGGGCCCATATCGACGGTGACCGTATGCTCGGGGTTGACGAACAGCGAGCCCGCGCCACCCACGATGAGCAGGCGCACATCGGTGCCGACCAGCACATCAGCCAAGTGGATGCCCGCGTCGGTGATACCGGGGATGGTCTCGGGCGTCCAGCCGCCCACGGCGTCCACCACGGCGTCGAATCCTTCGAGGTCTTCCGTCGTGAGCTCGAGTGCGTCCTTGATGACGGAGTTCTGAGCAGTGGTCCTATTCTCGCCGCGCACGATGGCGGTCACGTCGAATCCGCGACGCACGGCTTCCTCAACGATGAGGCTGCCGGCCCTGCCGTTCGCTGCTACAACTGCGATTTTCTTGGTCATCATACTTTCCTTTCGACCTGCGGCACTCGCCGCCGCTTTCCTTGCGGCTCATACGATACGCGTCAAAGGTATATAATGGAAAGTAGGCACATAAAAGTGCTGTAAGCACCAAAAGGAAACTAATGTAAATGACGTGCATGATTGCAGACGGAGGTTTCACGAATATGACAACACCGACTTTGGAGAACCTGCCTGCCTGCCCAGTGGAGACAACGCTTTTGCTCATCGGCAACAAGTGGCAGGTGCTCATCCTGCGCGAACTCTCGCTCAAAGGCACGATGCGCTTTAAGGAGCTGCAACGCTCGATCGGCAAGATTTCGCAGAAAGTTCTGACCAGCAACCTACGAACCATGGAGGAAACGGGGCTCGTTCATCGTGAAGCGTTCGCAGAGGTGCCCCCACGGGTGGAGTACTCGCTCACCGACCTGGGACAGACACTCAGACCCGTTCTTGACGCAATGAGAGCTTGGGGCGAGAACTACAAGGAGCAGCTCCGCGGCGGCGGGCTTCGATAAGTAGCTCCTACTGGTTACACGCCTACAGAAACCCCTCCGTCCTATCGCCATCACGGGAAACCCTCCTCCTTGGTTCTCGCCGCAAACGGCTTCGAGGCCGCGCTGGAGATCCCGGCACGGCTGGAGCCGCCCCGCGCGAGCAGCGGAAAGGGATACACGCCCTTTACCAAGGTAGATTGCTGCTTTCGCTTCCCGTTCCTTCCGCAGTATTCTCAAGGCGGATGCGCGGCCCGCGCTCTTGGCGCCTAGAGGGCGTCGCCGTCACATCGTTTCATTCGCGCCTCTCTTTAGCGTTGGCAAGACGTCGGTTCGTGCCGTTCGGGTGCACGCAGGTTTTGATAATGCGCGCCATCTCATCGATAGGCGTTTCGCAGCCGCTCCGAATCCAGTCCTGTACCACGGCAGAGAGCCCATGCACATAAAAACTGATGACGAAGGCCCGCTGCTCGCTGGGATAGCCAAAGCGCTCCAACACTGGGTCGATGACGTGCTTCGCTAGGGCCTCGAATCGCTCCTGAGCTTGCAGCGTATGCCCGTTTGCGAGCATCGCGCGATAGATGGAACAGTTGTCTTGGACGAACTCGAGGTAGGGCCTCAGGTACTCGTCGGTTACGAAAACGAGCTCGTCGAGGGGAGCCGTACGGATAGTCCCGATCGTGTCTGCGGCGCTTTGTTCAAAGCGCTCGAAGAACTTGGTGTTCACATGCTCCGAACACTCCTTCACGAGGTCAGGGACACCCTGGTAGTGAAGGTAGAACGTAGAGCGCCCCACCCCTGCCTTCTTGCAGATCTCCTTAACGGTTATGAACTCCGCATCCTTGTCCTGCAGCAAGTCGAGCAAAGCCTCGTCCATAAGCTGCGCCGTCGTAAAGTATCTGCTCTGCTGCCTGTTCACCCAAGCCCGCCTCTCCCTGATGCCAAAAGCTATTCGCCGGCAATTTCCTTGGCAAGCTCCATTATCTCAAAGGCGTATTTCTTCTTAGAGGTTTCCAGAATCCGGCGATATAGGACAAGGTTCGCGCTTGCGCCTACGAGACCCAAGATGCCAAGGACGATTCCGAGCACGAACAACGTGCTCTGGCCAGACCCCAGCACCCCCATGGTCAGGCACATGCCTACACCCAACAGCAGCGCAGAAACGATGCCGAAGCTGTGGGCGAAGATGCTTGCAGGGCGCTTAGCTTTGGCATCGAGTTTCTTGAGCGCGGTGAGCTTGGAGGCGCTTTTGGGCGCGTATTGCTTGGCGATCGATTCCGCGTAGATCTTGTCGGTGACCATGTTTTCTTCCTTTTCTCTATGGCTTGTTCGACAACCCAAGAATAGGAAGAACGTGCAGGCGATTGAAGAACACAAACGGGACGTTGTGTCCATGTTCGGCTCGGGCCGGTAATGAACGGTCTCTCGCAGAGCGCGTCGGTTGTTCATTGCGAGTCGCCGATGGGACTTCCAGATGATGAATCGGCCCGATCTGAATTCTGGCTTGAAGTGGGGTGATTCGACGGATTCCCAAAGTGCGCCTTGGTATACCTCCGGGATTCTTTGGCCTCGATGACCTTTCCAACCGCACTTCCAAGTCATCGCGGCGTGCTCGTTAGATCCTTCGGCCGCTCCGCCTGCATTTGGCGTGGCGACTGGGGAGGAGGTTGCGTCGACGAATATGCTCAGGTCTCGTCCCAATAAAATTCCGCTAGATAGAATCAGAACCACCCTTAAAAAGGGTGGTTTGCTCTTAGGGTATAACCCACGGGCCCCGGGCTCGCGTCTAAAGGCGCGGGCCCGGACTTCGTCCAGGCCTAGTGCATCTTGACCCGTGGCGCGCCGGTCGAACCGGCAGCATCACCCCCTCTTGAAGGGGTCCTCGTACTCCTTCACGCTCAGCTTGTCCAGCGCGATGTCGTGGGACTCCTGCTCCCTGATGTACTTGGCGATCGTCGCCTCGTTCAGGCCGACGGTGGACACGCAGTGGCCCTCGGCCCAGAACTTCCTGTTGCCGAACTTGTACTTCATGTTCGCGTGCCTGTCGAATACCATCAGCGAGCTCTTCCCCTTCAGGCAGCCCATCACGCTCGACACGCTGTACTTCGGCGGTATCGCCAGCAGCATGTGCACGTGGTAGGGCATCAGGCGCCCCTCGATTATCTCGATCCCCTTGTACTCGCACAGCTTCCCGAGGATCTCCCCTATGTCGCCCCTGATTTGGTTGTAGATCACTTTGCGCCTATACTTCGGCGTGAACACGACGTGGTACTCGCGCATCCACTTCGTGTGGGAAAGGCTGTAGGCCTTCTGGGCCATGGCGACCACCCCTTCGACTCGAATTCTTGACGGCCTGAACAATCGTCAATATCGGTCGGAGGGGTGGCTTTGTAAAGCCGTTTGTCCCCACCCGCATAGCGGGTGGTTTCTGATGCGGTGCGCTGCGCGGCCAGCAGACTAAAGTCTTGAATAAAAATACCCCCAATTCCAAGTGGAAATCGGGGGTATCTCATCGGATGGCTTTCAAGCAGTTTGCAAAACTGCAGGTCGCAGACCTTCATTGCTAGTAGGAGAAATGAGTAGTCTCGGGTGGCTTGCCCATGAGTTGACGAATAAGTTGGAGCTTCGCCATTGGCTCAATCGCTTCGCGCGCTCGATAAACTTGTTTAGTAAAAGGCGGATCGGTCACCGATGGACGCGCGACAAGAAACACGTACCTCCAGTGGTTCAAGCACGGCGCGCGTGAGGATCTCTGCAAGCAACCACCTGGTACGCTACTGTTGCCAGCGTGGCTTAGCGGACTGGCGAATCCCGCCCCGTGCGCGTCATCATCCAATCAAATGCCCTGGCAAGCAGCAGCACCGCCAATCACACTACGTTCTTACGGTGCCCTCTGCGATAATATTAGCGAATTGTGTTTTCACCTCGCAGCTACGGAGACATTAGATGATTACGCTGGACAATCTTCGCGACGCACTTAGGGCTCTGTGCTACGAGCCGTCGGGCGACGGCACCGTTTATCAGAAATCCTGGGAAGAGACCAGCGCACAAATCACGGTCGATTTTTCCAAGAAACGCATCGGCTACCCGAAAGACCTGGGGTTCAAGGTCAACAAAGACACAACTTGTAACTTCTCCGATAACGAGAACTTCGTCGTACTCGCCTGCGTAACCATGCTCCTCGACAAAGGATATCGCCCCGAATCACTCGAGCTGGAGCGCGAATGGGCCCTTGGGCACGAACAAAAGAGCGGCCGCGCTGATATCTGCATTAATGACGAGAGGGGCGACACACTCGCAATCGTCGAATGCAAGACCCCTGGAACCGAGTTCAAAAACGAATTCAAGAACATGCAGTCAGACGGAGGGCAACTCCTCTCCTATTGGCAACAAGAGCGCGCGACTCGCTGGTTGGTACTCTTTGCATGCGATTTCATCAACAACGAAATTGTGCCAGACCAGGTTTCAATTAACTGCAGCGATGACGAGAACTTCATCGCGCTCGCCAAACGCGATGACAACATTGCGCTCTACCGCGACGCCCATACAGTGGAACAGCTCCATCAAGTTTGGACGGAAACGTACAACCAACAAGTCGAGGGAAACATCCTCTTTGGCGATAGGTCGACGGCATACCACCCGATGGTTCCTCCCCTTCTCAAGAAGGACCTTGTCGACTTCAGGGCCGAAGACAGCATCGTCAACCGCTTCGAGGAAATCCTCCGCCACAACAACGTCTCCGATAAAGAGAACGCCTTCAATCGCCTTATTGCGCTCTTTATCGCGAAGCTCCAAGACGAGCTCTCGAAAATGCCAACCCAGGAGATTGAGTTCCAATACCGCCAAGGACGAGACACCTACGAAACGCTCCAGGACAGACTCCAGAGACTCCACTCAGACGGCATGAGAAAGCTCATGCGGGAAGAGGTCCTGTACGTTCCCAACAACTACGCCGAAAACCTCATAAGCAACTATACGGGCCAGCACCGCAAGCAGCTCATCGAGGAGCTGAACGGCACGCTGCGCAAGCTTAAATTTTATACCAACAATGACTTTGCGTTCAAAGACGTCCACAACGAGGAACTCTTTCTTCAGAACGGCAAGGTACTCGTAGAGACGGTGCAACTTCTACAGCCGTATCGCATCGTAGGAACTCAAGACATTCAATTCTTGGGCGACCTCTTCGAACAGCTCCTTAATCAGGGCTTTAAGCAAAACGAGGGCCAATTCTTCACACCTGTGCCCATCACCCGTTTTATTTGGAAGTCACTCCCACTCGACAGCATCGTGCAGGACGAGGCTGGTGCCGTGCACTATCCACGCGTTATCGATTACGCCTGCGGCGCGGGGCACTTTCTCACAGAAGGGTTCGAAGAAATCTCCGACGCCGCATGCCAATATGATCCGACCATAGAGGATGACCTCGGAGACGCCGACTGGGTCAGAGACAATCTCGTCGGCATCGAGAAGGACTATCGACTCGCTCGCGTTTCCAAGGTCTCGTTCTACATGCATGGCGCAGGGCAGGGCAACGTGGTCTTCGGCGACGGACTTGAAAATTATCCCGACAAGGGAATCGACAGCCGAACCGACAGGGGACGCTTCGACATTCTTGTCGCCAATCCCCCGTACTCTGTCGCGGCCTTCAAACCGCATCTCAAGCTTCACAACAACGAACTCAAAGTGCTGGAAACCATCAGCGATAGCGGCTCGGAAATCGAGACCCTCTTTGTCGAGCGTGCGGCACAGCTTGTTCGGCCCGGAGGCTACGCCGCCATTGTCCTCCCCACCTCGATCCTCGACAAGAGCACGAGCTCGAGTTTCATGGCCGCACGCGATGTGCTTTTGAGCTCCTTCGAGATCGTCTCCATCGCCAGGTTTGGATCAGGCACATTCGCGGCCACAGGAACAAACGTCGCAATTATGTTCCTACGTCGCTTTGACGAGATCCCGCCCCGCAATGCGAACGCACTTGATTTCGTTGACGCTGTTTTTGAGCGCAGGAAGCTCACTGGTTGGAAAGACGAAAGCGCTTTCAACGCTTATCTCGACACAATTAATGTAGACGGAGATACTTACCGGGCTTTTCTCGCAGGAGAGGCTGGCTGGAACGAATGGGCAAACACTCGCCACTTCAACGTTTATTGCCATCTTTTCGAATCATCGAAGGAGCTCAAGGCCCTTCGAAAGAGCAAGACTTGGAAGGCGGCCGACAAGAACTCACAGCTCAAAGCAGAGAACGAGCTGTTCTATCGCTATGCGCACAAGGAAGAGCGCAAACGCCTGCGCGTTTGGGGTCTCGTCTGCGGCGAACAGACGCTCATCATCAACTCACCTAACACGACCAAGGAAATCGCCTCTTTCCTTGGCTACAAATGGAGCAATCGCAAAGGCAACGAGGGGATACAGCCCATCGATGGTGAGGGCGTGCTCTATTCGGACGACGAATCGGACGACACGAACTCGCTAAGCGGCATCATCAGAGCATGGTTCTCCGGCGAGCAGGTTGAGCCCGGCGACCTTGCCCAGTACTACTACTATGCCAAGACCGCCGATTTCATCGACTTTGATGCCGAGAAGTTCGACGAGACTCTTACGATTCCCCGCTCTTTCTACAAGCCCCGCTCGTTCGCCCAGGGCACCGTAGTCAAGACGCTTAGAGACATCACATCCTACGTTACCAACAGCGTGGCCCAGAGTTCCATCACCACCGACACTTACGTAACAACGGAGAACATGGTCAAGGATCGTGGCGGCATAACCGCCTATAGCGGAGAGCTTCCGGCAAGTGCTGGCACCGCATACAAGAAGGGAGACACGCTCGTCTCCAATATTCGCCCCTATCTGCAGAAGATTTGGCTCGCAGACCGCGATGGGGCGTGCTCCAAGGACGTTTTGGTATTCCGAAGCATAAATACCGACAGCCTATTGCCCGAGTTCCTCCATCTGCTCCTGTGGCAGAAGGACTTCTTCGACTACGATATGTCCACCTTCACGGGAACCGGCAGGCCTCGCGGAGACAAGAATGAGCTGCTCAAATACCCCATCCCAGTCCCGACGCTCTCCGAGCAGAGAGCCCTCATCGACGGTTTCAATCGCTTAACAGATGAAATCAATAGCAAAAGACAGCAAATCGCCGCTCTCAAGGAGAGCGTCAAATCACGGTTTGTAGAGATGTTTAGAACCAAGACACACGCATCATGGCCAATCGAAACAATCGGCAACTACAGCATAGAAATGCACTACGGCACTTCAGCAAAAGCCGGCGCCGATGGCGATTATGTCTACATCCGAATGAACAATATCACCGACGACGGCATCCTTGACCTAACCGATACAAAGCGAATCACCCTAAAGGGCCAAGCTCTCGAAAATGCTACCGTCCGCTATGGCGATAT
>URUW01000065.1 GCA_900551205.1 uncultured Collinsella sp.
GCCTATAGGCAACCTCTATCGCCACCAGGCCGCTGACGAACCAAACCCGCCCACAAGATTGAGCGGCCCGAATGTCCCCGCGGGACTTTTGACCCGCCCATTCCCGGCTGGGCGGCACGCGCTATTATGGTTGCCGTTTGCGTGAGCTATATAGATGGGAGCGTACCTATGGCAGCTTTTTCCACCGTGATCTTTGACCTTGACGGCACCATCCTCAACACGCTCGAGGACCTGGCGGCCGCCGGCAACCATACCTGCGAGATGCACGGCTGGCCCACGTTTGCCGTTGACGCCTACCGCTATAAGGTGGGAAACGGCATGCTCAAGCTGGTCGAGCGCTTTATGCCCGCCGAGTATGCGGGCGACGGCCGTATGTTTGAGCAGACGCTTGCCGAGTTTAGGGCTTATTACAGCGAGCACAAGGAGGACCACACCGCCCCCTACGCCGGCACGATTGAGATGCTCGACCGTCTGCGCGCCGCGGGCATTCAGCTTGCCGTGCTCACCAACAAGGATCATATTTCGGCAGCCCCGCTTATCGAGAAATACTTTGGTTCCGAGCGCTTTGCGCTGGTGCAAGGCCGTGTCGATGCGTTTCCGCCTAAGCCCGAAGCGCCCGTCACACTGCACGTGATGAAGGAGCTGGGCGCCAATCCGGCGACCACGCTCTATGTGGGCGATTCGAATGTCGATGTCCTGACCGGCCACAACGCCGGCCTTAAGAGCGCCGGCGTCAGCTGGGGCTTCCGCGGCCGCGCAGAGCTGGAGGCCGCCGGCGCCGACTACGTTGTTGATACGCAGGACGAACTCGCCGAGCTAATCTTGGGCGAGTAGCGAGCGACACCGCTTAACGCAGCTGCGACAATTCTTCCGCGAGGAAAGCGCATCCCGTTTTGGAGCTCCGCAATGGGACGCGCTTTCCGCTTGAGCCCCATCGGGGAAACCGCATCCCGTTTCAGAGCAATATTCCGGGTCGCGGTTTCCGCAACCCACCCCATCCGGAAACCGCGACCCGGAATTCAGCCAAAAACCGGGTCGCATTTTCCCGAGCATTTGATGCGGCGTTGATACAAGGAGTGTCCCCAACTGCCGGCAGAAAAGGAACGTCCCCAACTGCCACCTCAATGACTACCATGGCAACGCCGCAGGTAGAGGACGGGCAGCGAGCGGGCACCAGAGCGAACAAATTGGCATGAAAAGAGGACGGCATAGACCTTCTGGTCATGCCGTCCTCTTTGAATGACAAGTTGTCGCTCTGGTGCCCGCGCAGCGTCGAGCAGTTGCGGCGTTTGGTAAAACGCCGCAACTCCCCTAGCTCATCATGGCATTCATCATCTCGTTGGTTGCGGAATCGTCGGCAGACCACTCGCCGTCGTCATTGCAGGAATACTTGAAGGTGACCTTGGTGTCCTTGGTCTTAGCAGCCTTGGTCACATCGACCATAACCTGACCGGCCATCTTGTACAGCTCGTCATCGGAAGGCATCGAATCGAGCGCGGCGACCTTCTCCTGATACTGGGTGGCAAAATCCTCAACGATCTGGTTCATGGACTTGCAGGTAATGGTGACCTCGGCAGTTGCGGTGCCCTTGTCCTCGTCGACCGTCACGTCGCCGATCTTGTAGTCAAAGCCCTCGAGATAGCTCTTGGCGTACTCCTTGGGATCGATGCCCAGCTGCTCAAACTCGTCGCCCGAGGCCTCTTCCAGGCCGGCGAGGAAGTCGTCGCCGCCGTTCTTGACCTCGTCAAACTGCGTCGTAAGATCCTCGGTAATGAGCTCCTCAACCGAAGGACCTCCGCAGCCGGAAAGCACAACCACGCACGCGACCAGAACAGCCATCAGGGGCGCAAGCAGCAGCTTCTTCTTCATGACATTCCTCCCAACAAGCGGCACCGCGCTTCCCGACGCGGTGCACGTCGTAACAATAAGGCCATTCTAGCCGCTAACGAACACCCCCGGCAAAGCAAAGGCGCAATCGGCTCGATTTAACGTCCGAACGGTTTACCGGTCCGCCCAACGCGCAATAAAACGTTCCGCCGCATTGTAATAAAAAAGGGCGGCCGGATAACCCGACCACCCTTGCACACCCTTATGTTGCCGCAGCTTACTTGCGGACGACCTTGACGATGGCATCGCCGGCGGCGACAGCGGAGTCAGCCTCGACGGCGAGCTCGACGTCGGCGAACTCGGCGGTGTTGGACACGGCCACGACAACGCAGTCCTTGTAGCCGGCAGCGGCGATCTTGGCGCGGTCGATTTTGAGCATGGGCTGGCCAGCCTTAACGACGTCGTCGGCCTTGACGAAGCCCTCGAAGCCGTCGCCGTTCATGTTGACGGTATCGACGCCAACGTGCACCAGGACCTCGATTCCGCTATCGGACTGCAGGCCCACGGCGTGACCCATGGTGACGGTCACCTTGCCGTCACAGGGAGCGTAGACCAGATCGTCCTCGGGCCACACAGCGCAGCCCTTGCCCAGAACCTCGCCACCAAAGACGGGATCGGGCACGTCGGCCATCTTGATGACCTTGCCCTTGACGGGCGAGCACAGCACGTCGACGCCGGCAGAAGCAGAGATGGAGGCCGGAGCAGCGACAGCCGCGGGCTCAGCCTTCTTCTTGAACATGTCAAACAGACCCATACATTTTCTCCTCTTGATTAAGCGCAACGTTATGCGCATGCCTATGGTAATTATAGTGCCAAATGGTTCAAATGCTAAGGTGGGGACTCGAATCGCGAGCCCGTCCCAAGGCTTTTCCCCGGTGGCACTCATCTTGTCGATTAAGCCAGGCCCTCGGCACCGTTGGACTTGATGATCTTCTGGTAGGCGAAGAAGCTGTCCTTGCGGCGGCGCTCGTAGGTGCCGGTGCCGTCATCGTACTTATCGACGTGGATAAAGCCGTAGCGCTTGCGCATCTCGCCGGTGCCGGCCGAGACCAGGTCGATGGGACCCCACCAGGTATAGGCGATCAGGTCGACGCCGTCCTCGATGGCCTCGCCCATGGCTTTGACATGGCTCTGGAGGTAGGCGATGCGGTACGGGTCGTGGATGGAGCCGTCCTCCTCCACCTCGTCGTAGGCGCCCATGCCGTTCTCGACCACCATCAGCGGAATCTCGTAGCGGGCGTAGATCTCGTTGAGGGCGATGCGCAGGCCCGTCGGGTCAATCTGCCACCCCCAGTCGGTGCTCTCGAGGTAGGGGTTCTTGCCGCCAAAGGCCATATTGCCCTCGGTCATCTCGTGGTCCTTATGGGTGCCCACGGTGCCCGACATGTAGTAGCTA
The DNA here is from genome assembly GCA_900551205.1 of uncultured Collinsella sp. Classification (GTDB taxonomy): domain Bacteria; phylum Actinomycetota; class Coriobacteriia; order Coriobacteriales; family Coriobacteriaceae; genus Collinsella. Next base: position 3,284 of record URUW01000065.1, read on the forward strand.
AAGGTGTAGAAGTCAACCTTGCCGTCGGCGATGTCCTGCAGGTCGCCGTCGGCGATGTTAAGCTCGATGCCGTTCTCGGCCCAGAAGCGCTTGGCGTAGAACGGGTACTTGCCGCGCACCTGCACGTCGGAGCAGTACCAGTTCATGGTGTTCATCTCCTGCTGGGTGGCAAGGACGTCGGCCGGGTCGCACGTGGCGGCATAGGACAGGATAAAGCAGTCCATGTTGCCCATCTTGAACTGCGGGTAGTGCTCGTGGGCGTAGCGCACGACGCGACCGCTGGCCACGAACTGGTGATGCAGGGCCTGCATACGGGCCTGCGGCGTGGCGTGGACCGCCGAAGCCGGACCCTCAAAGCCCTGGATCATGCTGGTCTCAAAGAGGTTGCCCATGTCCTGGGTGCCGCAGTTGATCTCGTTGAAGGTGAGCCAGAACTTGACCTTGTCCTGGTAACGGTCGAAGACGGTCTGGCAGTACTTCTCAAAGAAGCCGATGAGCTCGCGGCTCGCCCAGCCGTTGTATTTCTCGACCAGATGATAGGGCATCTCGTAGTGCGACAGGGTCACGAGCGGCTCGATATTGTGAGCACGCAGGCAGTCGAAAACGCGATCGTAGAAGGCGAGGCCGGCCTCGTTGGGCTCGGCGTCGTCGCCGTTGGGGAAGATACGGCTCCAAGAGATGGACATGCGGAACATGGTAAAGCCCATCTCGGCGAACAGCGCGATGTCCTCCTCGTAGTGATGGTAGAAGTCGATACCGTCATGATTGGGATAGAAGCGGTCGGGGTCGATGTCGATCGTAATCTGACGCGGCTCCTTGTAGCTGCCGCCCAGGAAGTGGTCGTCGACGGAAGGGCCGCGGCCGTCAACGTTCCAAGCGCCCTCAAACTGATTGGCGGCCGTGGCGCCGCCCCAATAGAAACCCTCGGGGAATCCCATAAGTGCCTCCTCGCTCATGCGTGTTGCTGATGAAACGAGTATGCCGCCGAGTCGCTCCAGGCCAGGGCGAAGGCGCCGATTTGGACACTTCTTTTCGCAGACGCGCGCTGCAACAGCGCTGCAGCTGAAACTTTTTGACACCGAAGGAGCGAAGACAATCCGCCCCGCGCTTACCGGCGGTATGCCGCGGGGGTGCAGCCATACTTGTCGTGAAACTTACGGTAGAAGAAGCTCATGTTTTCATAGCCCACCGCATGCGCAGCCGCCCCGGCCGTGGCGCCGCCGCGCAGAAGCTCGGCCGCACGTACCAGGCGTCGCTCCTGCACAAGCTGCCTAAAGGTCTTGCCCACGTGCCGCTTGAGGAGCGCCGTCGCATAATTAGGGCTCAAGCCAGACTCCGCCGCCATCCCCTCGAGGGAGCATGCAGCGAATTCGCGATCGATATAGCCAAGCATTCCCGTCACCAGGGCAGTGGGCCCCGCTGCGCCGTCCGCCGCGCCGCGCACCAGCTCGCGCTCGTAGCAATCCATGAGCTCGGCCAAAAACAGCTGAAACAGACGCAAGACGATCTCGGGACCGTTGGGGCTCGGGTCGTACAGCTCGCAGAGCATCTCCTGCATGTAGCGCCGAATCCGACGGCTCTCGCCGCAATGAAAACGGACATGGCCCCGATGGTCCGTCTCGCTGTTGAGCGCGTTGAACAAAAACCGCGAGACCGCGCTCTCGCGCGAGAGGCTCGACTCGAGACTCCGGCGCAAAAAAGAGCGTGAAACGGTCATGCTCAGCATGATGTCGTCCTCACCAAGCGCCGCCACGGCATGCGGGCAGAGGGCGTCGAGCAAAAGCACCTCGTTGCGGCCCAGCTCGAGCCTCTCCCCCGCCACCGTCTGCGGGCAGCGTCCGCGATACACATAGCTCAGCTCCACGTAATCATGCACGTGCTCGGGAACTGCATTAAAGCGCGAGTTTTTCCTTATCGTCAGGCCACGCGGCATGCCGGGCTGGGCATAGGCAAACCCTGGCTGGCCAATCTTGCGCACTGGGCATCCGTCGATTTCGACATGCTCGGTCATAATCGACCAATCAAATGCCATGCCGTCTTTATAAGCGATCTCACTGGCGCTCAGTTCGTTGAGCCTACGCTCGAGCTCGTCGATCTCCATGGCTTGCCAATCGTTGATTTGGTCATAGTTCGTCGTGATTCAGATATTAGCAGAACGCGCCGACGCGTCCATAATCTGTGCTATGCAGCAGATCGATCGAGCCAAGGAGGATCCATGACCGCGTACTATCAGCAGGTGCTCGAGGGCACATACGACAACCACGTGCTTCCGTTTTTGTGGATGAAGGGCGAGAGCCATAAGACCATTGCCGAGTATCTGGAAAAGATCGCCGGCGCCGACATCCACGAGGTCTGTCTCGAAAGCCGCCCACACCCCGATTTTTGCGGCGAGGGCTGGTGGCGCGACTTGCGCTTTGTCATTGACGAGTGCAGGCAGCTGGGCCTTAAGCTCTGGATCTTGGACGACGCGCACTTCCCCACGGGCTTTGCCAACGGCGCCGTCAAGGAGGCCGTGCCCGAGCTCCGCAAGATCGTGCTCACGCACCGCACGTTCGACATCGTGGGCCCCACGTCCGCCGCGAGCATCGCGCTCGCCAACATGCTCGACAAAACGGAGCGCTTCTACGGCGTGACATTTTTGCAGGACGGCAGCCCCGTCGACGTCGCTTACCGAGTAATCGACGATGCAGACGGCAACCCCAGCCGCCTGGTCTTCGATGCACCTGCGGGCCTCACGCAGGCATGCGTGATGTTCACGAGCGGCAAGACCTCCTACAACGAGGACTACATCAATATGGTCGACCGCGCCTCGGTGGCGCAGCTCATCGATGCTGTCTACGAGCCGCATTTTGAGCATCTGGGCGATGAGTTTGGCAAGACCATCTTGGGCTTTTTCTCCGATGAGCCCGGATTTGCCAACGAGAAGGGCACCACGGGCCCCGATGGCATCTCGGACACGCTCATCGGCAAGGCCACCGCGCCCCTACCCTGGTCGGCCGAGCTTGAGCGTCGCCTGCGCGCGGCACTGGGCGAGCGCTACCTGGCCGAGCTCCCGCACCTGTGGGACCGCGAGCCGGCCGGCGCGCACGTACGCCACGTCTATATGGACATCGCGAGCACCCTCTATAAGGAGTGCTTCTGCGACCAGCTCGGAGACTGGTGCCGCGCGCGCGGCGTGCAGTACATCGGCCACGTTATCGAGGACAAGGACTGCCACGCGCGCCTGGGCGTGGGCGCCGGGCACTACTTCCGCGCCGTGGGCGGTCAGGACATGGCGGGCGTCGACATCGTGATCAACCAGCTGGTACCCGGCATGGACCGCGGCCTTCACAGCTACGGACGCGGCGTGTGGGACCTCGAGTTCTATAACTACGTGCTGCCCAAGCTGGGCTCCTCGGCAGCACACCTCGACCCCAAAAAGCAGGGGCGCTGCATGGCCGAGGTCTTTGGCGCATTTGGATGGCACGAAGGCCTACGCGAGATGAAGTGGATCGCCGATCATTTTTTGGTGCGCGGCGTCAATTGGTTTGTGCCGCATGCCTTTAGCATGGCCGCCTTCCCCGACTGGGACTGCCCGCCGCATTTCTATGCGCATGGCCAAAACCCCCAGTTTGCACACTTTGGGCAGCTTATGAGCTACATGAACCGTACGGCGAGCCTGCTGAGCGGCGGGCGCGCAACGACCCCGGTGGCGCTTCTCTACCATGCGGACGCCGAGTGGGCAGGCGAGGCGAACTTTATGCAGCATGCCGCCTCCGAGCTTATGCGCGCGCAGGTCGACTTTGACATCGTGCCGGCAGAGGCATTTGAGGACGCAGGGCGCTATGCCGTTGAAATTGCCGCAGACGGTAGCGGCTTTAGCGTGAACGGCCAGGCATACCGCTGCCTGGTGATGCCCGGAGCCGAGTTTGTCGGCGAAGCCGTGCTCGACTTTGCCGCGCGTGCCGCAGCCGCAGGTGTTGCCGTGTACGCGCTGGATGAGTTGCCGAACAAGCGCTACGACGGTGACACTGCAGGTCGCGAGGGCTTTGCCTCCCTGGATGCAGCCGCGGTCGCCGGCATCAAGCTCCTGGCGACCACCGAGCTCGCAGACACACTTGCCAACACCGGCATGCAGACCGTGGTTTGCGCCGAGCCCCAGCCCTGGCTGCGCGCACTGCGCTACGAGCGGGCGGGCGAGACCTATCTGATGCTCGTCAACGAGCATCCCAAGCAGGGTATCTCCACTCAGATTGCGCTTGCCGACGGCACACCCGTTGCAGGCGCGCGCCTCGATCTGCTCAACGGCACCGAGCCCGCCGCCTTTGACGGCACGCTCGAGCTGGCTCCCTACGAGAGCTGCATCGTGGTCCTTGGGGCTACAGGTTCCGTTGCTGTGGCAACCGCCGAAGACGAAGCCACATGCGTCGACGGGCCCTGGGCGGTTGCCTTCTCTGCCCCTGGCACCGATGCCTTTGGCGAGTCTGTTGAGCTTGCAGACCTGCACGACCTTTCCTCGGCCGAGTTCCCCGGCAAGGCCGGCACATTCCGCTACCAGGCTTCCTTTGTCCTGGGCGAAGCGGCCACCCGCACCGTCATCGACCTTGGCGAGGTCTTTGAGACCGCAACCGTCACCCTCGACGGCAAATCCCTCGGCACGCGCATCTGTCCGCCTTACTGCTTTGAGGCCGGCGCGCTTTTGGCCGGCGAGCACGCGCTTGCGATCGATATCATCAACACCCTCGACCATGCCGTCCCCGACGTGTTCGGCATGACCGAGCCCTCCGAGCCCAGCGGTCTCTTGGGGCCCGTACGCGTGCTCGGGTAACGCCCCGGGCGCAAACGGCCCAACAAGGACAGCGCCCTATGTTGAGCCCACAACAGCGAGCGGGCCCCTGGTGCGGCAAATTGGGCCGAAAGAGGAGGGATGTGTGCTTCCGCACGCGCCCGACGATTGAAGCCCAAGGTGCCGTGCCAAGGGCCCGCGCAGCGTCGAGCGGTCCGTCGTTCATAGACCGGCGGACCAAAACTCCCAGCCAAGCCGAACGTTTTATTTATCGCTATGATTGGTTTATCGCGACGCAAACGCATAGGAGCCATATGGATATCAGGCGGAAGATCACGCAGGGCAAAAGCCTCACCCCCACCGAGCAACAACTTGGGCGAACGGCCCTCGCCATGGGCGAGGATGTGCGCGGGCTTTCCATTAAGGAATTTGCCGCGCGCGCCAACGTTTCGGTCGCGAGCGTTCACCGCTTTTGCAAAAAGCTCGGCCTCGAGGGCTTCAAAGACCTCAAGGTCGAGCTCATCCGTCAGGCGACCGAGGCGGGCAACCGGCGCGACGTGGACATCAACTTTCCCTTCGATGCCACCTCCACCCCTGCGCAGGTGATGGAGCGCATGGAGGGGCTCTACCAGACCACCTTGGCCGAAACGCAGGAGCTGCTCGACCCTGCACAGCTCGACCACGCCGCCAAGCTCATCATGCGCGCCGGCACCGTGGACATCTACACGGGCTCGCATAACCTGTATCCAGCGGGAATGTTCCGCGATCGCCTGCTTTCCGCCGGCAAAAGCGCGACGTGCCACGACAGCGTCGAGGCGCAGGTGCGCACGGCACTCGCCTCGGGTCCCGACCATGTGGCAATCATCATCTCCTACAGCGGCCTTGCCCCCAACCTCAAGGAGATCTTGCCGATCCTTAGCAGTCGACATGTCCCGGTCATCGTCATCGGCACGCCGTACTGTGCCCGCATTCACCCCGGCTTTGCCGCCTATCTCACGGTAAGCGACCACGAGAGCATGACGCACCGCATCACGCAGTT
>URUW01000066.1 GCA_900551205.1 uncultured Collinsella sp.
CGGCAGCCGCCGCCGGTCTGGCTGATGACCACGGCGGTCTTGGACAGGTCGTACCGACCGCTCTCGATGGCCTCCATAATCTGGCCCGTCACCAGAATCGACGGGTAGCAAATGTCATTGTTCACATAGCGCAGGCCAGCCTCGACGGCATCGTGGTCGGTCGAGGGCAGCAGCTCCAAGTTGTAGCCGGCACCGCGGAACACCTCTTTGACCAGGTCAAAGTGGATCGGCGCCATCTGCGGGCACAGGATGGTGTAGCCCTCGTCGCGCATCTGCTCGGTAAAGGGCACCTTGGGCCATGCGGTCGAGGCGCTCTCACGCTGTGCCTCGAACGTGTACTTGCGGCTCGCAAACGCGGGGGCATCCGTGGAGGGCGCCACCGGCGCAGCGTCGCCCTGCTCAAAGACCTTGCCCGCAGCCGTGGCCTCGGCCAAGCGCTCGGCCTCCTGGTCCTTGAGTGCCGCCATGAGCGAGCGGATGCGAATGCGCGCGGCGCCCAGGTTGGACACCTCGTCGATCTTGAGCACGGTGTAGATCTTGCCACTGGCCTCCAGGATCTCCTGCACCTGATCGGTGGTCAAGGCATCGAGGCCGCAGCCGAAGGAATTGAGCTGGATCAGGTCCAGGTCGTTGCGCATCGTCACAAAACGGGCGACGGCGTACAGGCGGCTGTGGTACATCCACTGGTCGACGACGCGAATCGGACGCTCGGGCTTTACCAGATGCGCGAGCGAATCCTCGGTAAAGACCGCAAAGCCAAAGCTCGAGATAAGCTCGGGCAGGGCGTGGTTGATCTCGGGGTCGTTATGGTAGGGACGACCGGCGAGCACGATGCCGTGACCGCCGTGGTCCTCGACCCACTTAAGAGCCTCCTCGCCCATGGTCTGGATGTCCTCGTGGAAACGCGCATCGGCCTCAAAGGCAGCGTTGACGGCGGCATCGACCTCGGAACGCGTGATCTTGGGCCCGCGCACGCGGCCGCGCCCGGCTTGCGCATCGGCCACACGGTCGACGGCGAGCACCTGGTACAGACGGCGCTTGAGCTCGGTCTTGTCGTGATAGGGCACAAACGGGTACAGGAACTCGATGTTCTGCTCGCGAATCTCGTCGATATTGAGCGCCAGCGCCGTGGGGTAGCTCATGACGATGGGGCAGTTATAGCAGTTGCCGGCGGTCGGATCCTCCTTGCGCTCCCAGCGCACGCACGGCATCCAGATAAAGTCGACGTCGCGGTCGATAAGGTTCATCACGTGGCCGTGGCTCATCTTTGCCGGATAGCACACGCTCTCGGACGGCATGGACTCGATGCCCGCCTGGTAGGTCTTCTTGCTCGACTGGTCGGACAGCTGCACGCTAAAGCCCAGGCGCGTAAAGAACGCGTGCCAGAAGGGGTAGTTCTCGTACATGTTGAGTGCGCGGGGGATGCCGACGGTGCCACGCGGGGCCTCGTCGGGGCTCAGTACCTCGCGGTCAAAGAGCAGCTCGTTTTTCTTTTTGAAGAGGTTGGGTGCCTCGGTCTTCTGCTTTTTGTGGCCGGCGCCCTTCTCGCAGCGGTTGCCGGTGATAAAGCGCCTGCCGCCGCCAAAGTCGTTGACGGTGAGCTGGCAGTTGTTAGAGCAACGGCCGCAGCGGACGTGCTTTTGCGTCACGGTGAGGTGCGCGATGTCCTCGGCCGAAAGGATGGTCGAGGTGCCGTCGGCGCCGGCGCGATCGCGAGCGAGCAGGGCCGCACCGTAGGCGCCCATGCAGCCGGCGATGTCGGGACGCACGGCATGAACGCCGGTGAGCTGCTCAAATGCACGCAGCGTGGCGTCGGACATAAAGGTGCCGCCCTGAACGATTACCTGGCTGCCGATCTCCTTGGGGTCGCGCAGCTTAATGACCTTGAACAGGGCATTCTTGATGACGGAATAGGACAGACCGGCCGCGATGTCGCCCACCGTGGCGCCTTCCTTTTGCGCCTGCTTGACGCGCGAGTTCATAAAGACCGTGCAGCGGCTGCCCAGGTCGACGGGGGCCTTAGCATGGATGGCGGCATCGGCGAACGCGCGCACGTCCATGTTCATAGAGACGGCGAAGCTCTCGATAAAGCTACCGCAACCCGACGAGCAGGCCTCGTTGAGCATGATGTGCTCAATAACGCCGTCCTTGACGCGCAGGCACTTCATGTCCTGGCCGCCAATGTCCAGAATGAACTCGACGCCGGGCAGGAATGCCTTGGCGCCGCGCAGGTGCGCGACGGTCTCAATCTCGCCGGAGTCGGCCTTGAGGGCCTCGATGAGCAGCGCCTCGCCGTAGCCCGTGGTGGTCACGTGGCCGATGGTGCAGCCGGCAGGGATGTGATTGTAGAAATCGGCCATGATGACCTTGGCCGTGCCCAGGATGTCACCGTTGTTGTTGCCGTACCAGGTGTGCAGCAGCTGGCCGTCCTCGCCCACGAGCGCGGCCTTCATGGTGGTGGAGCCGGCGTCGATGCCGATGAACACGCGGCCGGTGTAGCCGTCGAGCTTGCCCTTGGGGACGACCTCGGTGTCGTGGCGGGGTTTGAACTCGGCGAAGTCCTCGTCGGTGGCAAAGAGCGGATCCAGGCGCTCGACCTCGGCACCCTGTGTGTCACCCAGGGCATCGATAGCCTCGATGAGCTGCGGGAACGTGCTGAGCTTGTTGGACTCATGCGCCATGGCGGCGCCGCTCGCCACAAACAGGTGAGCGTTTTGGGGCACAATGCGGTGCTCCTCGTCCAGGTTGAGCGTGAGGTAGAAGCGGTGGCGCAGCTCGGAGAGATACTGCAGCGGGCCGCCCAGGAAGGCGACGTTGCCGCGGATGGGACGGCCGCACGCCAGGCCCGAGATGGTCTGGGTCACGACGGCCTGGAAGATGGAGGCGGCCACGTCCTCGGGACGGGCGCCCTCGTTGAGCAGCGGCTGCACGTCGGTCTTGGCAAAGACGCCGCAGCGGCTGGCGATGGGATAGATGGTGGTGGCGTTGGCCGCGAGCTCGTTGAGGCCGCTCGCGTCGGTGTGCAGCAGGGTTGCCATCTGGTCGATGAAGGCGCCCGTACCGCCGGCGCAGGTGCCGTTCATGCGCTGCTCGATGCCGTTGTCGAAGTAGATGATCTTGGCGTCCTCGCCGCCCAACTCGATGGCGACGTCGGTGGCCGGGATGAGGGTCTCGACGGCACGCTTGCTGGCGATGACTTCCTGGACAAACTCCAGGTCGAGCCATTGGGAGAGCAGCAGACCGCCCGAACCGGTGATGGCGCAGGTCATTTGGGCAGCCGGCAGCACAGTCGCAGCACCCTCGAACAGGTCGCGGGCGCAGGCACGGACGTCGGTGTGGTGGCGCTGGTACTTGGCGTAAACGATCTGGTTGTCATCGTTGAGCACGGCGAGCTTAACGGTAGTGGAGCCCACGTCGATGCCCAGGTGCAGGTTGCCGTGGGCGTTGTCGGGGTTGAAGATCGCGCCTTCGGGGGCCTGGGCGGCGGCTACGGGCTCGGCGGCGATGACGGGCTCGCTAGCGATGGACGTCTCCCCTGCCGTGTTCTTGGCATCGGCAACTGCCTCGGCAACTTTCTCGGCTGCCGCGGTCGCGGCCTTCTGCGCGGCGTCCACCACGGCGGGCGCGGCCTCGCGTGCGGCAGCGACCATGCGGTCCTTAATGCCCTCGACGAGTTTGCTCATTGTCTCTCCTCTTAGTTGTTGGACTCGACGGTTGCGGCGGTGTCGACCGCGTCCTCGAGCTGCAAGTTCAATAGCTTCATGCCGTATTCCGGCACGTTGATATCGATGGGTTGGCCATACAGGTCGCCGGGGCGCACAAAAGCGAGCACCGTCATAATGCGCGCCATGGCCTCGGGCGATTCGGTGAGCCCACGCTCAAACCAGCGCTGAATCATGCCGACCTCGGCGCTCACGACGTAGGTGACGTAGTAGTCAAAGAACGTGCCCAGCGCCAGGCCCAAAATGCCCGTCTGCGCACGCGGCACCACAGCCTCACGCGCGGTGTCGATAATCCTTTTAATAAAGGCCTGGTCGCCGCCCGGACCCAGCAGCGCACCGATTAAGTCGCGGTTGGCCGCAAGATAACGCAGCAGCTCAACCGAACCGGGCGCCGGCTCGAGCTCATCGATGTTGTGATAGAGATCGGGCAGCTGAGCTGCAGTGATGAGCTCAATGCGCTCACGGATCTCGGCCAGCAAGCCGTCCTCGATTTGATTGATAAAGTCGGGAATATCGCGGTAGTGCGAATAGAACGTGCGGCGCGTAAGACCGGCGCGCTCGGTGAGCGACGCAACGTTAATGCGCGAAAGGTCGCCGCTTTCGGCAAGCTCGCTGGCAAGTGCCTGGCGAAGGGCACGCTGCGAGCGAAGGGATCGGCGATCGCATTTCTCGAGCTGGGACAAGCGTCCTCCCTGTTACTCAACCTGTGCACTATTGCACAGTGCGAGTATTATTGCACACCGTGTGCATCAACACGTAAAGGCAATATTTAGAATGTGACGAGGGGGCAGTCCCTTTGTCACATCCCACGGCGGCATTACCGATTGTCCAAAATGTCGTTCGTGGGTAGAATAGTGTCGACGGCAGCCCAAGTTGTAGCTAGCTGGGCAGCGCCGTTGTTTGCATTAGGGGGTCAACGCCTTAGCGGCGGCGACCCCTTCTGTTACGCTTCGAACGCTGCTTGAGTGCCTCGAAAAGGCCGACAAGCGCCGTGAAGAACGAGACCATGGCGGTCAGAAGTCTCACGAAATCAATCAAATCGGTCATGGGCATCACCTCCCATCAGATGGAGGGCGCCGCCCGGCACATGGGACTGCCGTCAACGATACCGATTCTATCAAAGCGCAGTTAGATATGCGTATGTTTGTTCGCATTTCAGAAGATCAGAGCTCGGGTATTGCGAAGGAACAGTTCCTTTGCCATACCCGAGCTTGTCGCCGAACTGCCACCTACATTTTTCGAGTTATTCGGCCACGCTACTGGTTCTGTAGTATAAATGCACCGTCGGGATTATCTGAGGGTTTTTGTCCTTATTTGAGCGTATACATGCCCATTTGCGCACTTACGTCACCGAATCAAACACCATTAGAGGCATGAATGTTCCCGAGAGGGCATCTTTAGCCATTTAACGACCTCCGACAGGCCGAATAACTCGAAATTTGTTGGTGGCGAAAGCGTAATAGTCCTATACGCCAAAAGCCGGTATCCCCCATGTGACAAAAGGACAGTCCCTTTGTCTCATTATTCGATGACAGTGTGAGAGTTCTGCTTGCGCATGGTGGCGAGCATGTGTTTGGGAACGGCGTGGACCATGCAGCTGCCGATGGTCGCGCTCGCGGCGGCTTTAGCTGCATCGCTAGCGTTTTTGGTCGCGTAGCTGTGGCGGAAACGCTTGAGCATGGCGATGTCGTTTCCGCCGTCGCCATAAACCGCAACCTCGTCCTCGGCAATGCCGTAGTAGCCCGCCAGCCAGGCCACACTCTCGCCCTTGTTGCATGCCACGTCCGTGATCTCGAACATCACCGGATCGAACGGCGCGTTGACCACGCGGTCCGAACGCTCGGCAAGATACGCCTTAAGGTCGCGCTCCAACTCGGGCGAGATCACGCGACAATTGATCTTGCATACATCGTGACGCAAGATATCGCCGATCGACTGATCGAAATACTGTTCCTCGTGGTACCCGCCACGCGCACGCATACCGCGCATCACGATGCGCTTGATAGGACTGTCCCTTTTAAAGCCCGCCTGGTGCATCTCGAACGAGCCGCTCGAGAACATGCCATCGGGCGTGGAGCAATCAAAGCAAATGTCCGGAAACTCCTTGAGCAGCTCCTCGGTAATCTGCGGATCGATAGTCCAGGTCTTGAGCACCTCTCCATGGCTGTCGCGCACGATGGAGCCGTTAGAGCAGCAGGCGTCAAGCGCCAGGCCCGTAAAACCATGCTCGCCAATCGGCAGCGTCGAGCGCCCGGTCGCGGGAACCACATGCAGACCAGCCTCGGTCAGCTCACGAATGGCACGGCGGATGGTCCCGTCTGCCTCGTGCAGGGCGTTCAGCAGCGTTCCGTCTAAGTCACTCGCGAACATCTTGATCATGAGCGTGCCTCTCCTTCGTCTGCACGATATTGTAGACGAGAACGGGCGTGCCCCAAGAGAGGCACGCCCGTCAGGCGAAAGATTGTCCTACACCGCGGCGGGGCCGTGCTCGCCGGTGCGGATGCGGATGACTTCTTCGACCGGCTCGACCCAGATCGTGCCATCTCCAACGGTGCCGTAATCTTGGAAACGGAGCGGCAACGGACGCGAAACCAACGGGAAATACGCAAGCAAGGGAGCCGTGAGCGCGCCCGTCCCAGCTAGCGCCGGAACAGCTCGCGGGCTCGGTCGCGGAGGTCGGTAGCTCGGATGACGCCCTCGTAGCGATTGATGCGCAGACGCGGGAAGGCGTTAAAGAAGCGCAGGTCACGACGGCTGAGCGACACACTCGGCACCGGACGGCTCATGCGCTTGCCGGCAAGGCGACGACTGAGCGACGGACGCGGCATGCTCGGCGCGACATCGGCAACGCGGCGGGCAGCGAGCGCCAGGCCGCGAGCACCATCCGAGATAAACGTCGGCATCGAAGCCTTCTCGCGCAGGGCATCGAGCGCGGCGTCACCCAGCTCGGCCAGCCACGCGTTAACGGCACGGCTACGGATGTGCGTCTGTGCCACCGAGTCAATCGTAGAATCGGGAATACGTTCGAGCATTGAGTCCGAGGCATCGGCAAGCGACTCATTGATGCGGTCGGCAAGGTCGGCCCGGACGCGCTCCAGCTGATCAGACAGACGCCGCCAGCTCGCCAACGAGCACACCGCGTCGACCATCATCGCGACCGCGACGATAAAGGCGGACAGCCGCACAATCAGCACCGGCAGATGGCCAAGCAGCCCCAGCAATGCCGGCTCCACTAAACGGCAAATGCACAGTGCACCCAGGCCAAACGCGCAGGCCCAGTACAGGCAGATGCGTCCGTGCAGGTTAAACGGCAGATGCGAGTAATCCCAAAACCGGGCACCCGTCGTTTTTTCCAACAGCACGCCCACGCTATATTCGATCACGCTGCATACGAGCGCGGCAGCGACAAACTGGCTCGAGGCGTCTGGGATTCCATGCAGCAGCAACCAGCACGCAATGCCGCCCGCACCGTAGATGGGACAACACGGCCCTAGCAAAAAGCCGCTGTTGGCAAAGCATCCGTGGTTGAGCATGGCGCAGACTGTCGACTCCCATACCCAGCCGCAAAAACCGTAGAAGGCAAACGAGAGTACCAGCGCCGAGAGCGGACAGGCGGCAAGCGTCGCGCCGTCAAATGCCATGCCGATCGCGGTTCCCACCGTCTACCCACTCCTCTTTTCGTTCGATTCTTTGCTCGAGCCGTCGCTCGGGCCCTCGTTCAAATCGTTCGCGCCGCCTTTGCGCGGCAGACGGCCGGCAATCGTCTCGCGCAGCGCGCACCATTTATCCGCCAGGCACACAATCCATGCCTCGCGACACGTCGGCGGCACCGGCACCAGCGGAAACATATGCCGTACGATAATATTCCGCTCGCGCGGCGTCAGCTCAAAATCTTCCTCCGCACGCGCCAAGGCAAAAAACGGGTGGCGAAAGCCATGCAGCCGATGGCTTGGGTCGGGATCGTGCCAGTCATAGAGAAAGTAATCGTGCAGCAGGGCCCCGCGCAGCAGCGATAAGCGGTCGACGGAGATACCGACGCGGCCCAGGCGCTCGGCAAAGGACAGACTTGCCCGCGCCACCGAGGTCACATGCGTATACACCGTCACATCGCCATGCTGGATAAACTCGCGCGTCAGGTCCAGACGGCCCGCCTGTGCCAGTTGACGGGCAGCATGGTCTACTTCGCACGCGATTTTCTCGGCACGAACGGTATCGGACATGCGGCCTCCTTCCGGCGGCGCTCGGCGGCAAGCCACAGCCTGCACGCAATGAATAAAATCATCATGGAACTTATCAGTATGGCATCGGACAAAACGTTTTGCCCCACCAGTTGGCGAATTACCGCGCCGCCGTCACATATCAAACGCCAAAATGTGCGAGACTGTCTTGTGCAATTGTGCCGGCCGAGGGAGTGCCGGCGCACGATTCGCATGGAGTAACCCACAACGATGCTGCTTACGCAAACGACAACGCCCGAGGACGTCAAGGCTCTCGATCGCGCCGAGCTTCCGCTGCTCTGCGGCGAGATCCGCCACGCCATCCTCGAAAGCTCCGCCGCCGTCGGCGGGCACGTTGCCCCCAACCTGGGCGTCGTTGAGCTTACGGTTGCGCTTCATCGCGTGTTTAACTCCCCCACCGACAAAATTGTCTTTGACGTGTCGCACCAGACCTATGCCCACAAGGCGCTGACTGGGCGCGCGTACACTTATATCGACCCGGCACGCTACGGCGAGGCCTCTGGCTTTGCCAATCCCGACGAGTCCGAACACGACCTGTTCGCCATGGGCCACACCTCCACATCGGTGAGCCTGGGCTGCGGCTTGGTGCACGCTCGTGACCTGGCGGGCGATGCGTACAACGTCATCACCATCATTGGCGACGGTTCGCTTTCGGGCGGTCTGGCGTTTGAGGGCTTTAACAATGCCGCCGAGCTCGACAGCAACCTGATCATCATCGTCAACGATAACGACCAGTCCATTGCCGAGAACCATGGCGGCCTGTATCGCAATCTGGCCGAGCTGCGCGCCAGCAACGGCACCTGTGAGCGCAACGTTTTCCGCGCGATGGGGCTCGACTACCGCTATCTGGACGCCGGTAACGATGTGTTGGCCCTAGTCGACGTGCTGCAGGAACTGCGCGATATCGATCATCCCATCGTGCTGCACGTCTCCACCGCGAAGGGCAAGGGCTTTGAGCCGGCCCAGAGCGACCCCGAGCGCTGGCATCATGTAGGTCCGTTTGACATGGCGACTGGGCGCAAGCTCTGCCCGGGCCATCCGAGCGAGCCTGCGC